>CAZIVV010000105.1:0-6059 GCA_964542775.1 uncultured Desulfomonile sp. | reverse complement strand
ATTTTCTTAAAATCAGCAAGCTTACGAGACCAAAGTTTCAGCGGTTTATTTTCAGTGAGTAGAGATGGAATGTACAGAGTTCCCATCAAAGTTCCCATCTTTCTGTCCATGGTGAACTTATACATTTTACTTGATCGCATTAAACCTGAGGTAAACCATATCATGAGCGCCGGATGCGATTCCCGCACTCTGTGAAATACCGACGCCATCACCCTCAGATTCCTCTTCGTATAAAAATGATGCATGTGAGTGATACCAATCGCATCATTTCGTCTGGATTCGTCTCCTTCAGGCATTCTGTTGTTTGGAAACCAGTAAGGAATATCCATCTGTTCAATTTTGTCGATCAGTTCGAGGTCTTTTAGGTCTGGTTCTTTCTCATAACGTTTTTTGGCGACCGAGTAATTGATAAGGACCGGGACCTGTTTTGCCTGTCTTATGGTTTTGTCGATGGCCTTGTCGTATTTTGTTACCCATGCCCTTTGAAGGCGTCTTTTGGTGAGATTTGAGGAGCAGTTCGGGCATGGAAATGTGTCGTGTACCTTGCCGGCCTTCCTGTCGACGGCGGCGTTCCAGAATATGACTTCTTTTGTGCAGTAGGGGCAGATGAACACATCGGACCACACTGTATAGTTTATTTTACCTCTGGCATTGCTCTCCGGGTCGGTTGTTTCGTACATCCATCCGCATTCGTCTTCAACTTCCTTTAGTATTGCTGTTGCTTCCTTCTGAAATTCGACTACATCGACGGGTGTGTTGTAGTTGTAGGCGATGAAGGTGGCGGCGGGAGAGAGGTCGTTGAGTATGGCCTTGCGGGCGCCAAGCCTTGAGAAAGCCTTCCATGAGGGATTTCCGTCATCATCTGGCGCTTCCTGGAGGATAATCCCGTCGTCCTGCACCCTGTAACCGAGAGATTCGACGGCAGCCCTGTCGCCACACAGCTGCGCGGCGACGCCTGTCATGCCTGTTCCGCAGAAGCCGTCAAAGACAATGTCTCCCGGTTGCGTGTAGTGCAGTATGTAGCGCATTATGGCCTTATGCGGCACTTTAGTGTGGTAAGAATGCGCATTGTAGATGGGGTCGTTCTTGCCCTCACTAACATCAGCGGCGAACGGCTTCCTGTCATAACGGGCATCCGGGTCGATTCCGGATTCTGCGGCAAGTTCAGCCTTCTCTTTCTGCCACTGGCGTACAAAGTCGCCAATCCATGGGTTTGGGCAGGCCGTATAATATGGGGGATCGGACAGGGCGAGTATGTCCTCATCACGGGCGATGGGAAACCCTTCTATCTTTCGGAAGTCGGGGTCTTTGAGTTTTTGGGCTAGCTTCTCTCTGAAGAAGACTTTCCGGGCCTCATCCGAATCGAAAGTCATGCCGAGGACTCTGAGAGGGCCGGCCATTTTATCCCTGAAGAGTTTATCCTGACTCATTTATCCGCCTCCAGTGAGATAGATAGTGTTCATGTATGTTTACTCGAGGACTATGCGCACGCGGTTTTCGTCCTTGCCCCTCAGCAGGCCGTCAATGTAGGTATCGAACTGCTTCTTCAGCTCGAACACGGTAGTCGGGGCTCCATCGGATCTGAGGACTGATTTCAGGTCATCGAGCCTGACGGAAACCCTGATCAGCCCCGAGAGAGCTTCACGTACGGCCGGGACAAATTCCGGCGGCATCGAATCAGGCAGACTCCGCGCTTTGATGAACGCTTTTATGGTCTTCTGATGTTCGGTTGAGATGAGGGCGAGGTTCTCGAGAGTGGTAGGGTCGTCAAGGTTCCTGAGGAGTGACTCTGTCCATGCATCAAACAACTGATCGAGCTGATCTTCAAGATCCTTGAGGAGTAGAGCTGCGTTGCGAAATTCGTAATGCGCCGTCTGGTCAGTCTCATTCCCATCGGTTGCGACTACCCTGATGGCTTCATCTACGGGTCTGAAACCGCAATGCGGGCAGAGTGGCTGAATCTGGATGTCATCGGTGGTCAGGGCGAAACATGTTTTCAGCGAGGCCAGATTGTTCTTGAAGTCGCTCAACTGTGAGGTCGGCATCAGTTCGATGCTTACAAGCTCATTGAGTTTGCGCAGCCTGCTGTCCTGAAGCAGGGATTTCTTGCGTTCATCGTCGCTTACACCGAGGCGGCGCCTTGCGTGAAGGTCCATGTAGGACTTGATGAAGGTGTTCTTTAGACTGGCAAGCTCGGGAGTAATCCTCGCCTTGACGCTAAGAGTATCCGCCGGCGAGTCGTGAGCTCCGTCATGGGTAGAGGCTCCGTTCAGTGTTGAGCTGAGCGCCTTGATGGCCATGTCGCGGGTCTGTGCGGCGAGCAATAACCAGTCATGATCCTGAGGAAGGCAGTTTTGAGCCTTGATGAACCAGGAGACCAGGGGGTTGAGTTCCGAGGTGAGCTTCTGAAGTGCCTCTATCCTGTCGGCAATGACCAGCCCCGATTTCATGGAATGTATTTCCATCGGCTCAAAAGTGAAGTTCTTGAACTTTCCCGGTGTATTGTAATTCACCACGGTCTCGAGAAATTCACGGGTCTTTTTTATTGAGTCCCTCATGGAATCGAGAGGTGGAGCGGACTGTTTCGGGGACAGTATGTTTGCCTGGCCATCCTGGATTAATGGAGCGTCCCAGAACAGGAGTGAATCCCTGAACATGTTCTCGGTTGAGAGTAGCCTCGAAATGAGGGCGTTCGCTTTTTTGAGTATCTGTTTAACGGCGTCATCGGATCCCTGGGTAATGCTGTTCGCCATGCCGGTGGACAGGTCGAGAAGTTCGAGCAGCGCCTTCATTGATGGGATGTTCCATTCCCTGGGACGTTCGACATGCCTGAAACCGATCAGGTCGGCCATGGATTTAGTGGCGAGGGTATTGGTCTTTGTAGCGTCGATTCGATCCCCGGGAATCACCAGGGTCACATCTCCGGAATACACGAGCGCAGCCAGTAATACGGCCACCCATTCAAGCTCCAGGCGATATGAATCAGGCGCCATGAACTCCACGCCATTTACATCACTAATGATTTCTGACCGGTTAAGGACCTGCCCAACCGGCCTGTTTCGCAATGCGGACGTTATGAAAGAGGCGTACTTCGATTTTTGGGTATCAATCCTGTCGCCATCCAGCAGATTGAGGGCGTCGAGCACGGCAATTGCCTGCCTGGTCCTGTTGAGACCGGATATAGCCCTGATGGTGTCAGCGGCCGCGTCAGGACGGACCTTGCCGGTGATCAATATGGAGAAAGAGGGATATTCGGGGGCCTGATCCCCAAAGTGCCCTTCGAGACAGCAGGATGAGATATTCCTGACGACATCTCTAAAGTTCAGACCACCGGAGAATCCTTGGGAAGACTTTCCTGTAAGCCACTGGAGCGGTTTTTTCTTCCGACCCTGATAAGTCACTTCAAAGGCAGTGTTCAGATGACCCTGAATCCACTTGACCAGATCCATCAGGAATTTCTCGCCCTTGGACTGGTAGGTCTGACGGGCGGCCCCGGATGCGCCTTGGGCCAGCTCAACCGACGCGGCGTAATTCCTCAGTATTTCGTGAAAGGTCTCGTCTGCCCCAGATAGACGGAAGAAGACCTCGTCCGATCTCTTCTGGTCCCTGAACGGCGGAGCCTCGAACAACTGCAGGAAATATATGTAAAAATCACGTAGTGGAGCGGCCGTTGAACGTTCATTCGGCGCTCCGAAGAATAGATATCCCAGACGTGACGCTTTGGCGCTCAGCCATTCCAGTTCATATTCCCAGATGCTATACCCCGTCACATGGGTAGCCTGGTCAGTCAGTTCCATCGCGCCCTTCAACGCATTGAAGCAGTATCGGTCAAGCTGGCTCTTCTCAAGCGTTTCAGCGCGTTTTTCTATGTTGGCGTCGTAGTCGTCGGATTTTTTGAGGTCCAGAAAATACTGCCGATTTTCCGGGTTACTCGATATGAACTGCCCACTGACCGTTCGGTGAATTTCCCGCAGGACAGTCTGGACGAGCGATAGCAGATCCTCAGACGGGTCTCCGCCAAGATCGCCAACACCCGGCTGGTAAAGACACAGCCCATCTCTCAGTTCCTCAGGGGTTGGACCCATTTTTGCGTAAATATCATTGGTGGTCAGACGGTGAACGGACAACGCGTGGATGATACGAATGGCCATGGCCTTGTACGCCGGCCTCGTGAAGGCGTTGAGTATGCGCGATTCGAGCACCTTGCTGCAGTCAATAACCGATTTTACGTCCGGTATCGCACGAAATGACGCATTCGTTATGAGGTTCTTCCAGTATCCGTCATAGGCGATCAATCCAGGACGGTCAGCAGGAATGTCGGAGCTGATGATCTCTTTCATGGCGGCCGATATGGTCTTGAGGGCCTCACGCTTCTCCACGACATAGACCCGCTCGAAGGTCTCCAGGTAGTCCGGATGTACAGGGAAAAGCCTCGCGAATTCATCGAGGCGCTCATTCATGTTGGAGTAGAATTTCGTGTAAGGACCGAGCAGACCCTTTACCTGGGCAAGCTGCTCAGGCGTCTTGCCAAGCAATCTCTGAGAGACTACGAACTTCACATCGTTGCGTGCTATGAGAGCCTGCTCGAACCGATCCTTGACCCGTCGCACGCTCTCGGAAACAAACGCGAACCTCGCGCTGTCAAAGATGGCCTCCTGAACTCCGGCCATGAAACGGAATTTCAGATCCTTGCAAACCTCTCCGACCTCACGCAAAAAATTCAGGTCAAGTATCAGTTGCTGGTCTCCACGACTCCTGAGGTAGTCCAGCAGCTCATCTACAACAACCAGCAATCCATGATCAGGATAGCGGACCTGAAAGGCGGCCATCATGTCCTCAAAGGCCGGCTTGTTGGACGTCACGGAACCGAGACTCGGGAAGCTAAAGGCTATGCCCATCTTTTCAAGGCCGGTTTCCAGCTCGGTCGCCAGGATCTGCCTCAGACCCATTGTCGTCGAACCGATCTCGATGCGAACAACCTTGAACCTGCCGGCTATTGGCCCAAAATCTCGCGCCACCTCCGCGTTATTGAGCTCGCCTGCCAGTGAAACGTCCTCAGCAAGAGCCGACACCACAGACATCAGATGCGACTTGCCCGAACCGTAGTTACCGACTATCAGCAAACCACGGTTGTCCGCAGGCCTGTCAAACTGCAACTGCGGAACTATTATCCCCCGTAGCTTCTCAGACATGTCTTCAGAAATGACAAACGTCCGGACAAGGCGCCTGGCGGTATCCCTCTCGTCAGCGTCTAGTAGCTGAACCACTGTATCTATTGGATCAAACTGGAAAAGCTCACCGTATTTCATTCAACCCCCCCTTGCGGGACAATAAACCCCCATCGGGCTATGGACAAAACACCTGATGGAAAACTAGAGCTGCACCGTTATTGCGCCTAAGGCCGCCGGATACTTCCTGTACTCCGGCCATCCCGGTGACGCATAAGTCAGGGCGCCGTCATCGTCCAACGAGCCGCTCCACCCAACAACAAGCATCCTGTTCCTCGACAGGTTCCGGAACAACTTCATCGGGTCCGTATGCAGATCCCGATGGAAAAGCATCTCCGTGTTGTCCAGGATCACGCATGAAGCCTCGAGACCGGATAATATCTGCGACACAGACCGTGAAACCTGCAAAGCCCGCCTGCCAGACGGAACCTCAAGCAGCATCTGGCTCAGCGTCAGGTTCACATTCACCATCGGAGCCTCAAGCCTCCCACCAAGCCTCTGCAACAGGGCCGTCTTGCCCGAGCCAACCCCGCCCACTATCAGGACAAGCCTGTGGAAATCCGATTGGGCCAGGTCAATCCGCTGAACAATGTCTTCAATGTCCGGAATGGGCAAATACGACCCCCAATGACAAGGACAGTCTTTTGTTAAGGTAATATAGCGTGTGCCTTATATGGTCATATCTTATACGGATAGATATGTAACATACCAATATATAATTGTTATTTTAAATCTTCTGTTGGCAAAGGTAGCGCCTTGGTTGTGATGCTACTAGCCTTGTATAATATACCTATTGTTTTATAACTCAGTTATAGTCTTTTTAAAAGGACT
>CAZIVV010000104.1:0-6840 GCA_964542775.1 uncultured Desulfomonile sp. | reverse complement strand
TAGCAATAATAACACTTTCCAACGAGGGGGCCTCCATTGCAGCAGCACTGTCGGAAGGCCTGCGTCATACCACTATTTATGTTCATGAAAGCGTTGAAACCAGAATAGACTGTCGATCATTCTCCAGGACTCTTGATCTGGTATCGGAAATATTCGGCTCATACGACGGATTAATATTCATAGGCCCGTGTGGCGTGGCCGTCCGGGCGATAGCGCCTCACATTTCACACAAGACCAAGGATCCGGCGGTCGTAGTCGTTGATGTATGCGCACGCTGGGCAATCAGCCTGCTAAGCGGTCATGAAGGTGGCGCCAATGACCTGGCTGTTGAGGTATCCAATATTATAGGATCAGATCCAATAATAACCACTACCACGGAAGCACGGAAGAACATCATCGTCGGGATTGGTTGTAAGAGAGGTGTCAGTTCTGAGAAGATAAAGGCGGCTATATTGAATTCACTCAATGAGCTTCAGCTTCCCGTTGAACAGGTCCGGTTCATTGCCACCATTGACGCAAAGGCCTCTGAGAAGGGCCTGATTCAGGCTGCTCAGGAGCTGCAGGTTCCTTTGCGGTTCATCAGTTCAAACGAGATAATGAATTCTTCCAGGGATTTCTACAAATCCGAGTTTGTTCAGCAGAGCGTTGGGGCTCCGGGTGTTTCCGAGCCTTGTGCGCTACTTGCGGGCAGGAGGACACAATTAATACAGAAGAGAAAAATATACGAAGGTATAACCACGGCAATCTCCCGGGAAAACTGTTTGTAGTCGGCATCGGTCCGGGGTCCGTCCAAGACAGGACCTTCAGGGCCGTCTCAGCTATTTCAGGAAGCGATGTTGTTGTTGGTTACACCAAATACATCGACTTGATTGCAGACCTGATTGATGGAAAGAAGATTGTTTCAACGGGGATGATGCGGGAGAGGGAACGTTGTGAGCAGGCGCTTACGCTTGCTGCCTCCGGACATACCGTCTCGCTGGTTTCATCCGGGGACGCCGGTGTCTACGGCATGGCAGGATTGGCCATAGAGTTGAGAGAAAAGCTTGGCGTTGTTTCGCCCATTGAGATAATTCCCGGCATGACAGCTTCTACTGCCGCCTCAGCCGCTATGGGAGCGCCATTGATGCTGGACTTTGCCGTGATCAGTCTGAGCGATCTGCTCGTGCCTTGGGACATGATAAGAAAGAGACTTTCAGCAGTGGCCCAAGCCGATCTGGTTGTCGCTCTTTACAACCCAAAGAGTAAAAAGCGCGTGACACAACTCGAAGAGGCCGCACAGATTTTTCGCTCGCTCCGTTCGGACTCTACTCCGGTTGGCATCGCCACTGCCGTCGGTTCGCCTGAACAGTCCATAGTCTTAACCGACCTGAAGCATTTTCTCGACTTTGAAATCAACATGAGAAGCGTTGTCATCATCGGCAACAGCACATCCAGAATCGTTGATTCCTTTTTCATCACTCCACGCGGATATCTCTGATGAACCTGCTGTTACTTGCCGGAGCATCCGAAACCGGTTCAATTGCCAAGGCCCTCTCTCTGGAAGGATTTCACGTCTTGGTCTCTACAGTGAGCGACTTTCCTATGGAGATCGGTCTTTCCGAGCTTGTGACCAGAAGGATTGGGGCTTTGTCTGCCGAAGAGTTGTCCGCCTTATGTGTGGAAATGAATGTGGCGGCAATCGTAGACGCGACACACCCTTATGCCGTGCAGGCGCACGCTAACGCGAAAGATTCTGCCCAGCAACTTGGTGTTCCATCTTTCAGGTATGAAAGGCCCAGCGCCGCAAGCCATGGTCAAGGAATTCATCCAGCCATGTCCCATGAAGAAGCCGCCAAACTTGCAGTTTCATTCAAACGCCCCATCCTGTTGACCTCAGGCACGAGGAACCTGGAACCCTATGCGATTCTCGCTCGCTCAAAAGGCATTGAGCTTTATGTAAGGGCTCTGGATTGTGAGGATTCAAGGGACGCCATAGTCAGGCGCGGCATACCTTTGGAGCATTGTGAATTTGGTGTTGGACCTTTTACGGTTGAAGACAACATCAGGATCATGGAAAAGTTTGACATCGGAGTTCTGGTTACCAAAGACGGAGGGGTGGCTGGAGGATTACCGGACAAGCTGGAGGCCTCAAGACGGATGAACTGTCAGGTCGTCCTCGTCTCGAGGCCTGTAGCCTGTTTCGATGATGTTTACGATGATATCCCCAGCCTTGTCCGGGCTGTAAAGTCTATCCTTCCGTAGCAATGTCCTCGAAAAGCGATGGGGCCACCTGCGACACGATGTTGTGGACCATAATCGCCAGGCGACGAATTTCCCATTCAGCGTCACGCGGGAGTCTGAGCCTCAAAAAGTCTCTCAGGGCACGAGCGTTCACCCACCAGACGCGTTCCTGCGACGACGCTACAGGAATCACCCTGCGTGCGTCCTCCTTATGCAGCTTTGACTCTTCCCTTAGCTTTTCATATATTTCGAACGACTGCCTGTTGATGTCACTGATGACTCTCAGGGCCGCCGCCGCTTCGTCCTCGCTCTTTATGTATCCCAGCAAAGGATACACAAACGACATGCCTTGAGACTGGAAACGTCTGCTCGAACTCACATGTCCCTGGCCGATCCTGTGCCTCGACAGTTGAGCGCCACAAGCCTTGGATATCCCAACCACATGAAAGTTGAACTGGATGGACTCCAGTGGAGTATGGTGGCCCAACTGTATCAGTTTACGATTGAGTGAAATCTGTTTTTCCGGAGATTCTGCAAGCTTTTCCCTGCTACCGTAACTCATGGCGGCGGACCACGCCGGAAGCGCTTCAATATTAGACCAGAATTCTTTTTCATCAGGACGCTTCTTCAACAATTCCAGTGGAGCGGTAACCGCTTCAAGTATTACATCGGGTTCCTGATTTCCAAAACATTCCTTGCGTAAATGTTTCCAGGGGTCATGAACGGATAAGTTTACCAAAGCCTGTCTCCTGCAATGTAAGATTTCAGCAAACGCCAAGCGATCGGTTCAACAAGGCTGGCCCAAAGTAGAGCCTTGAGGCTGAAGCAATTGAATAATTTTAAAAAGACCGGATTTTTCAATGATGGCAGAAACCGGTATTTTGTCGCTTAATCCTTAATTCTAACATTTGAGTTCAGAACTGGCAACGGTTAGACTAAAGATGGCCGGTGTTTTTCTTTGAAAGGAGCTTGTCGGATGCGCGGTTGATAAGGTCGAAAAAGCTTCTGGCGTCATGAGGAAAAAGAGCCCAGCCGAACGCGACCTCGTGACGTATGTCAACGCCATCGACGTTGGTTATGCCCTGTCCGAGCAATGCGCTCGCCTTTTTCAGTAGAGTGTCGACTTCAGTGGCAGGCAGACTTTCAACTCCTATACCAAAGCATCCGGTGCTGAATTTTCCAGCAATTACCTGACGCTTCGTCGACATGGAGAGTTTTTCACAAAATAGTCCCAGAAAACGGTTTATTGTGGTGTATTCATAATCGAGGTAGAGACTGTCCAGATTTCTTACCTGCGCCAGCAGAATGAAAAAGGAGCCGCTTGCCGCCACTTGACGCTCGAAACCCGCCCGCAACTGTGACCGGAAAAATCCCTCACTCATAACCCCTGATTCACCATCGTAGCGCCTGACGCTCTTAAGGACCTTGTTGCTGATCTCCAAACGCCTCATCAGGCCGATCAAAGAAGCCAGAAAAGTCCATAGCGGTCTACTGGATTCCCATTCAAGCCCTGCATTCCTGGAAGCAGCGACAAGCACGCCATCCACCGAGTCAAAGCCGTGCCATGGAATGACTGCCAGACTCTTCACCGAAAATCCGATCGCCTCGCCCGAATGGAATATGGGTAACGATGTCTCAGAGCCTTTAAGCCCTGAAATAATAGCCGGTCTCATCTTCTCGATGGCCCACTTTGCCCAGCCCTGTCGGAGGCGGACGACCTTACCCTTGCTCAAGGCTCCTGAAAATCCCGATACGGAGATGATCCTGCAAAGTTCTCCATTTTCTGTTGAAATAGCTACCAGCGCCCCGTCACACTTCTTGGATTGTGTCATTTTCGTGACAATGGAATCAATTCTCACAGCAGATGTCTCGATGGCCGAGTCCTGGCTATCTGTAAGCGACGTTATCAACTGGAGGTCCATTGCGGAATGTTGGGATTTGACGGCCTCGAGGTAAAGCTCCACAATGTCCGCCACCATCACCGCCGCCATTGAAGCGAGCTTGATCTGGTCCGGCGAAAATCTCTCTATTCCCTCCCTGTCAATCCAGAGTAGGCCGTTGGCGCCGAAAGGAACCGCCAGATAGACCATTTCGGGTCCGCTGGAAGAATAAAAACCGAGTTTTGAGGATAGCTCGGGCCTTAGCGCCTCACAAACCGTTAGGCCACGCTGGATGATCCCAGGAAGAATGCCGTCCTCCAAAGGCCTTCGCGCAGTCCTGACAAAATCTTTACGTCTGCTCCTTGAGGCAATCAGGTCCAGGAATGAGGAATCGGGATCAGTGAGAAAGATGGCGGCCGTTTGAGCGTCCAGGCTTTGAGACAGTAATTCAAGGGCTCCGGTAAAAGGTTCCATATGGGACTCGCCGCAAGACACATTCAGACGACGATTGCTGCTCAATTCTTTTCCGCCTCTATTTTCACTGTTACATGAGCTGGTTCAATAAACTCTATTCTGAGGCCTTCGGGTTTTACCACAACAGGCGTCTTGACCGATTCTTTGGCCAGAAGCTCCCCGATGCCTACCGGATCCGTGGTTACCGATGTTAATTTTTTTAAATCCCCATGTCCGGCGCGTATTTTCACCTCAGACGGTTGGACTATCAATTTGGATTTTTCCGGCAACGCTCCCACTATGGTCGGAACAACCTTCACCTGTTTTGACAGGGCCGTTTCAATGTTTAACTGAAGGTCCGACGGTCTGATCTGTGAAATGGTAATACCCGGCGGAACCTGTATCTTGTCGTCAGTAATCCGGAAAAAATTGAGTCCGGGCAGGACCTTGCTCAAATCAACAACAGCGCGAACCGATCCAGGGCTTAAACTGTCCAGACCCGAAGCAGACCCACGTACCCTGACATCCAGACGGTCCATCCACTGACCTATTATTTCAACAGACAACGGCAACTTGGTGTACTGGATGGGCACAGAAATACCGAGTTCCGACTTCTGTGGCCCAACTATCACAAACCACAGGAAAATGGAAGTAATTAAGGATAATAGCTTCAGTCTCCAGTTAGAGATTATGAGACTTTTCAGGCTCTGGGATGATTCCGACTCATCGTTTAAAGTAGCGTTCGAGAGCAGCTTCTCAAGGGCGGCTACGAATTCCGTCCTCTTCTTGTAAGTGTTGATCTGTCCGGCGTTCACCAGTGAAACATCTCCACGCTCTTCCGAGACGACCACTGAAATAGCGTCGGACCTTTCAGTAATTCCGATAGATGCGCGATGGCGTGTTCCGTATCTCCTGCTCAAGTCTTCGTCGCGGGATAGCGGCAATATACAACCTGCCGCCACCGCTCTGCCCTTGTTTATTAGCACCGCCCCGTCGTGAAGCGGCGAATTCTTGTGGAATATGGACTCCAGAAGTTCCGCGGTAACTATGCTGTCAAGGTCCTTGCCCTTGAGAACCAGGTTGTCCAATGCGTCTTCCCTCTGGAAAATTATCAACGCCCCGGTTTTTTCCCTGGCCAATTCAACAACTGCGTTCACTACCTCATCGATCAGGGTCTTTTTGATTTCTTTGCTCTTGCCGAACATTAATCGTCGCAAGGGCGAAGCGCGATCGAGCATCTGACGAATTTCCGGCTGAAATACGATGACCAGGACAACAATGATCGCCGTCCACAAATACTGAAACAATACCGAAGTAAGTATCAAACCCAGTTTGTTCGCAATGAAATAAAATACACCTATACCAAATATCGATACTATCACCTGTAGTGATCTCGGGCCCTTGAACCACACCACGAACGAATAGACCAGCAGCGCTATCAGACCTATGTCTATAAAATTTGTGGCGGTCAGTGATTCGAATATCTCCAGCAGGTTTTGCATATGAGGTTTTCCCGGACCGGTTATTCAGCTATCAGGATATTTTATGCGAGGTTGGCTCGACCACTTATCTTCATCACATTTAGTCCCTTTTTGCAAGACCCACAAGGCACGCTCAGAGCGCCTCTGACCAATCTATAAACAGAAACTGTTGATAACTCGTTAGCAAGCCTGTTGATAACTATAAATTCTATCCGACTTCACAGGTGGTTCAAGCAAATTGCTCCAATGTGAGACAGTTGAAAAAGACTAATGATATCAATGTCAACAGCTAAGCAGGCGAAATCATGAGGAAGCCGAATACAATAAAAAAAATGAAATCGGAATTTATTAACAATTGTTGATAAGTTATGGACGGGTTGTGAAACAGCTTCGACTTTCCATCCGCAACTGGCGAGTAAATGCAAAGCAGGAGACAGAGTTCATGCCACGATCCTGGGGCCTGGCGTAGTACAAGTCACTGAAAAAGGTCAGGAGACGCGCACATGGCAGGCCACGAACCTTCCTTCGTCGGTTTCCTTCAGGATTGGTTCAAGTTCGGAGCATAAGTTTATCCTGATCGGGCATCTGGTATGGAATCGACAGCCAGGGGGAGGAGCCATGGGGCTGGGGACATCTCCATGCAGGATTATTCTTCGGGTTCTCGCTGCTGGGTCCGGCACAGGGGCAGAACTCAATAGCGCCTCCGTGTAGGGGTGCTTGGGAGAGTTGTAAACCAGTGTCTTGAGCCCGATTTCAACGATCTTGCCCAAATACATTACGGCAATGCGATCTGAGATATATTCCAC
>CAZIVV010000103.1:0-24242 GCA_964542775.1 uncultured Desulfomonile sp. | reverse complement strand
GTGAGTGACAATGGAGAGGATGACGGAGGGCACTTTAGTTGGGTCAGAGGTGTCGTTAGAAATTCCGACGGCAAGATCACACATAGTGTTGCAATGGATTCAGCTCCTCAATCTCGGGGCATCAAGATAAGCACAGACGGTAAAGGAAGCTGACAGCAAAACTTCTTTATTGCGCGTTTCCGGGAAACAGTCAAATACGAGGAAGTATTTTCACGGCTACAAATCCTTGAAACAAGGAAGGACCTTCTGGGTCACAAAAGTGGCAAGATCACCACACACTATTCGGCCCCGGAGTTGGAAAACCTGATTCGAGCTTCCGAAAAAGTTTGCGGAGCAGGGTCACGCAAACCTCACGCAATCGTCATACTGAGACCCAAACAATTTACTAGAAATCAAAGTTAAATATTTAATATCAGGGGATTTTTTTGGTGGGCCGTCGGGGGCTCGAACCCCAAACCTACTGATTAAGAGTCAGTTGCTCTACCAATTGAGCTAACGGCCCGTAATGGAATTCCATTTTTTACCGCGTTAAAGGGTGTGTGTCAAGATTTTATGCTCAAAAATTGTGAGGGTGTCATGTTAAATGATGCGATGGTTGCGATTTGATAGAGTCGGTATTATTATTCGGGTTCCAATGAGCGTACCATGGAGGAGACATTAATGAATTCCAAAGCCGTAGTGGCTGTTACACGAACCAAACCTGAGACCATAATCGAAGACATATACACGTGCATGAAAAATGCCCGTTTTCAGGACTATCTTGATCCTTCCTCCACAGTCATACTGAAAGACAATATTTCCTGGCATTTCCCTTTCCTGAGCGCCAACACGACGCCGTGGCAACTTGAAGGTGTCATTCTTGCCCTTAGAGAAGGCGGCTTCAAGGACATAGTCTGCGTCCAGAACGAGACGGTGGTCACCAACGCGTTCAAAGGTGAAAAGTTCAACAAATACGTACCCATTTTCAAAAAATACGATATTCCGGTACTATATAACTTCAAGGAATCAGACATCAAATGGATCAAATATACCCCTAAGGCTTCGATGAGGATTCTGGACCAGATATTTCCCGAGGGCATAAGGATTCCGGAATACTTCATAGGCAAAAACGTCATCCATCTTCCGACGGTAAAATGCCACATTTACACGGGCACAACCGGATCTATGAAAAACGCCTTCGGTGGACTTCTGAATAGCCGCAGACACTACACTCACTCAGTCATTCACGAGACACTCAATGATCTTCTGGACATCCAGAAGGAGATTCATTCAGGAATATTTTCTGTCATGGACGGAACGGTGTGTGGATCAGGCCCTGGCCCAAGAACAATGATCCCTCATGATAAAGACCTCATGCTTGCCTCTGGCGACTGCGTAGCCATAGACGCTGTGGCGGCCCGGATGATGGGCTTTGACCCGATGAGCCTCAAATTCATCAGGATAGCGCATGAATCTGGCCTGGGAGTAGGAACCATAGAGGACATAGAAGTTGTGGGTGAGGACATAAGCTCTGAAAACTGGGGCTTCACCGTTGGAAACAACGCTGCGTCGGCCGTGGGTAACTTCATATGGTTCGGTCCGCTCAGCTTCCTGCAAAAACTGTTTTTCAGGACGCCACTGGTTTATGCGTTCGTCTTTGGATCTTTTTTCTACCATGACTTCATCTACTGGCCACTGAAAGCAAAACCACAAATGGATAAATTCAAGAAAACATCGAGGTGGGGTAAACTTTTTGACAGTTATCCGGAATAGATCAGGAGAATCGAACCAAGGACAGACAGAAGATCAGACCTGGGGCCATTTAGCTTGGGAAATGCGACTATTTTGTTCGACGGTTGTCAAAAAAAGGATGGCTATCTTTGATGAGAACTTTTTCAGCGGCGCGCCTTAACCCGATTACATGGATAAGGCTAAGGCCACGCCGATTGGAAGTCCAGGATCGTTTGAAGATCCCCATGTCGCCTGATGACCGATACGCTCAGATGCTGTGGAAAAATTCCGTTTTGAGATGATGGTTGAGTTCGGTTCGGACTAATGCCCTCGCCCGTATCAGGTCACTTCGCCATTTTTCCGCTTTTTCGAGGGCTTCTGTTTCCCACGGAAGGCGATTCAGAGGCTCTTTGGCAAGTATGTCCCTTTCGAGTTCCGCCGGAACTGGAGCCTCAAGTAGAGTTTGACATCTGACCTTAATGCTCCTGATGATTTGAAGCAGTCGGAGCAGATCGTCCCTGGAGAGAGTCGCTGGTTTCCTGGTTGATGACGACTTTGGAATCAGCTTGAGGTCTTCAACTGGAGTGCCATTCTTGATCGCTTTGTTGATAAGTTGCTTTAAGTGACGATAGTTGCTATCGAAGTCACCGGGAGGTTCGGGTACTCCAGCAGCCGCATCGGAAAAAGGAAACAACATATCCATACCTCCTACTGGAAAAGTGAAACCCGAGAGGGTCCGATTCAGCCACTCCCGGAAACAAAACGGCAGATAACACGTCCCCAGACGTTAGTCAACAAATAGTTCACAGTTTTCATATATTATATTGAAGAAATAGGAAAAACTGTGAAATCTTGCGCGGATAGCCGGATGGACCTGTTTTGCGCTGTCCTTAGTTAAAACAGCGCTTAACATAGAGACACTAACACTCACTTTTAGTTCGTTTTTTAGATAGAATAAAAATAGTACAACGGAGATTTTTTTACACACATGGGAGCGACTGAAATTATCATCAGGGGCGCCAGGGAGCACAACCTCAAAAATATTGACCTCAATATTCCACGGGATCAGCTCGTTGTAATTACAGGGTTATCCGGATCCGGGAAGTCTACTCTGGCATTTGACACGATTTACGCGGAGGGCCAAAGGCGATATGTTGAGTCCCTTTCCGCGTATGCGCGCCAATTCCTTGAGATGATGGACAAACCGGATGTAGATCTAATAGAGGGATTGTCGCCTGCAATCAGTATCGAACAAAAGACAACCTCAAAGAATCCTCGGTCAACAGTAGGAACTGTCACTGAAATTTATGACTACCTCCGTTTACTCTATGCGCGCGTTGGGGCTCCTCATTGCTGGGAATGCGGTCGCCCTATCAGCTCAATGACCATTCAGCAGATGGTTGATGAAGTCATGCTAATGCCCCAGGGGAGCCGGATTCACATACTCGCTCCTCTCGTCTCGGGGCGCAAAGGAGAGTTCAAGGCTGAAATTCACAGGCTGATGCGCGACGGTTTCGCTCGAGTGAAAATTGACGGCGCTCTTGCCGAATTATCTCAGGATATCAAGCTCGACAAGAAGAAAAAGCACACCATTGAGGTGATAGTAGACAGGCTGGTGATCAAGGACGGAATAGAAAAGAGGCTGGCTGATTCTCTGGAGATAGCTGCAAAACTCGGCCATGGAATAGTCCTTATAGAGGAGCTCGGTGGTTCAGTAAGAACATTCAGTGAAAATCTGGCTTGTCCTGAACATGGAGTTTCTTTCGGTGAGATATCGCCGCGACTGTTTTCTTTCAACAATCCATTTGGGGCCTGTGAGTCGTGTGGAGGGCTGGGAGTCCAGGTTCGCTTTGATCCGGACCTGGTTGTGGCGAATCAAAGCCTGTCGCTGCTACAGGGGGCAATTTCGCCATGGGAGAAACGTAATTCGGTTTTTCTCAACCAGACTATTGAATCCTTGGCAAAACACTATGGTTTCGATGTCAGTTTACCTTTCGGCAAACTTTCAGCCAAAGCTCAGGATGTCATTCTGTATGGGTCGCAGGATGAAGAGATCGATTTTTACTATGAACGCGATGGCAGGAGGCATTACTTTCGCAAGCCTTTCGAGGGAGTGATTCCGAACCTGGAACGCAGGCGTGTGGAATCTGAAAGCGAGGAAACAGCTGAGGAGCTTGGCAAATTCATGAGTTCCATCCCCTGCCCTTCCTGCGGTGGAGCGCGTCTGAAGAAGGAAGCCAGGCATGTCTTTGTGGGCGGCATTCCGATCCATCAACTAACTGCGTTTTCCATCCGTGAGGCGTCAGATTTCGTGGATCAGCTTGAATTGAGCGACAGGAACATGGAGATAGCGGCGCGGGTCATCAAGGAGATTCGGAGTCGGCTCGGATTTCTGGAGAGAGTGGGCCTTGGCTATCTGACCCTGGATCGCGGCTCAGCCACATTGTCGGGGGGAGAATCACAGAGGATAAGACTTGCCACACAGGTAGGATCATCACTTGTGGGAGTGCTCTACATTCTGGATGAGCCGAGTATCGGTTTACATCAACGTGACAACCAGCGTCTACTTTCGACTCTTGTTGAACTCAGGGATATCGGGAATTCAGTCCTGGTGGTGGAACACGACGCTGAGACCATACTGAGCGCGGACCATGTCATAGACATGGGTCCTGGGGCTGGCAGACTTGGTGGAGAAGTGGTTTGCCAGGGAAAACCGACTGATATGATGAGATGTGAAGGCTCTATTACAGGAAAATATCTTTCGGGTCAGGAGTTTATACCAATACCTCCGAATCGCAGAAAACCCGGGCCAAAAAATATTGTTTTACGCGGAGCCAGGGCAAATAACCTCAAAAACATAGACGTAAAGATACCTTTGGGGATAATGACCTGCGTCACGGGCGTCTCCGGGTCAGGCAAGAGCACACTTGTTGTAGAAGTGCTGCGTCGCGCGTTATCCCAGCGACTTTATGGCTCAAAAGAAAAGGCCGGCCTTGTAGATTCAGTGGAAGGGATTTCTTTCATCGACAAGGTGATAGACATCGATCAAAGCCCCATAGGAAGAACGCCCAGGTCGAATCCAGCAACCTACACCGGGGTATTTACTTTTATCAGGGAACTCTTCGCCAACCTTCCCGAATCCAAAATGAGAGGTTACAAGGCTGGACGATACAGTTTCAACGTCAAGGGCGGGCGTTGCGAGTCATGCAAGGGAGACGGTGTCATCAAGATTGAGATGCACTTTCTACCCGACGTTTTCGTAAAATGTGACGTGTGTCAGGGCAAACGTTATAACCGCGAAACTCTCGACATAAAATTCAAGGGGAAAAGCATTACTGATGTGCTCGACATGACAGTCGCCCAGGCAGCGGAGTTCATGGCAAATATTCCGAGCATATATAACAAGCTAAAGACCATACAGGAAGTCGGACTCGGTTACGTCAAACTGGGGCAACCTGCTACGACTCTATCAGGAGGTGAAGCTCAACGGATAAAACTCTCCAAGGAGCTGTCAAAAAGAAGCACAGGCAAGACCCTGTATATCCTTGATGAGCCGACCACAGGACTTCATTTCGCCGATGTGGCCAAGCTCGTCGAAGTCCTCCAGAGCCTGGTCGAATCAGGAAATACTATCGTAATAATTGAACACAACATGGACGTGATAAAGATCGCCGACCACATAATAGACATGGGGCCCGAAGGGGGATCTGAAGGGGGAAAAATAATAGCCCAAGGCACACCGGAAGAGATAGCTCAAACGCCAGGTTCATACACCGGCGCATTTCTGAAACAGTCGTTAGGCAGTCCCAGAGGGTACAGATTGTCCTCGCAGGATTGAGCAAATACAAAGGTAGTGGCTTAAGAATAAAAAACGGGCTTTATTTGACCTTGTCAGTAAATAAAGCCCGTCATATTCAAACATAATTCTCGAACAACTGATCCGGAACGTTTTCCGGATGTGGATTAGAGGATTAATTACTATTTCTTGGGCGCCTTTTCCTGATCCATCTTCCGTAGTTCTTTTCTGAGAATCTTACCTACTGCGCTCTTCGGCAGTTCACCCACGAATTCGACGTATTTCGGCACTTTGTATTTAACCAGATTCTCCTTGCAGTAGTCTATAATTTCTATTGGTGTGGACGTCTCACCAGGTTTCAGCACCACGTAAGCCTTGATGCGTTCACCGGAATATGCGTCGGGAACTCCGATGGCGCAGGCTTCCAGTATTTTAGGATGCGCAAACAGGACTTCATCGACATCCCTTGGATAGATATTGAACCCACCCGAAATGATCATGTCCTTTTTACGATCAACAATAGAAAAGTATCCTTGCTCATCGACTATCGCAATGTCTCCCGTCAGAAGCCATCCATCCCTGATGGTGATTTCAGTCTCCTCGGGTCGATTGATATAACCCTTCATCACCTGAGGCCCCCGGACGCAAAGTTCACCGGGAGTGTTTAGTTCATTAATTTCCTTGTGGAAATCATCCACATCGACCAGTTTGGCGAAGGTATTGGGCAGCGGTACCCCGATTGAGCCGGGTTTAGTCACTCCACCGAAAGGGTTGATCGTGACAACCGGTGTAGTTTCTGTCAGACCAAAACCCTCACAGATTTGAGCGCCAGTGAGCGCTTCAAAATTCTTTATCGTTTCAAGAGGAAGTGGAGCTCCACCTGAAAAACAGCCCTTGATGGAGCTTATGGAGTATTTCTTCAGATCCGGGAAATTTATCATCCCGTTGTAAAGAGTTGGCACAGCAGGCAAATAGGTGGCTTTGTATTTGTGAATTGACTCCAGGATGGACTTGGGTTCCGGTTTAGGAATCAAGACATCAGCCCAACCATAGTAGATTGCCATGTTCATTGCTGTAGTGAGTCCGAAAGAATGGAAAAATGGCAAGCATCCAACAACCGTCTCCTTGCCGTCATCGAACGCATTGAACCATGCCCTGCACTGCTGCACATTGGATGAGACATTTTCGTTTGTGAGCATTACACCTTTTGAGACTCCGGTGGTGCCGCCGGTGTATAACAGCAGAGCTGTGTCGTCCCATGCTGACTTGAAAGACTTCTTGATAGGTTCATGCTGCTTGACCAGGTCAGTGAATTCATACACATCAGCAGCCTGAGGCGTCTTGAGATGCATAGTCTTCTTCACAAACGGGAAAAGCTGTTTCAGAGGGAATGGCAGGTAGTCCCTGATGTGGCATGATATGATTTTGGTGATCCCCGTTTTTGACCTGAGTTTGATCATTCTTGGGACAAGCAGATCGAGGCTGATGAGGATAGTGGATCCTGAGTCGTTAAACTGGTGTTCCAGTTCCCGGTCGGTGTAGAGAGGATTGTTCAGAGCGCATACCGCTCCGGCCCTGAAAGCCCCGTAAATGCCTATAACGCATTGGGGAATATTAGGTAATAACACCGCCACCTTGTCATGGGGTTTGATGCCCATGTCAACTAAAGCGGAAGCAAACCTCGAAACCATGTCATCCAGTTGTCTGAATGTGATTTTTGCGCCCTGAAAAATGAGGGCCGTATTGTCCGGAAAACGTTGAGCGCTTCGAGCCAATGCCTCGGAGGGATTTATCTTTTCAAAATCAAGCTCCTTGGGAACTCCTTTGGCATAGGAATTAAGCCATATTTTTTCCATCAAATCCTCCTGCTAGTTATCGAGGACTTTTTAGGTCCGTTAATGATTACAAGTTTTGGTGAACGCTTTCCACCAATGGTTGTAGAGAAGCAATAGAGCTCCGGGAGCCAATTCGTCGGGACCTGCATCCCGGCAGTTACGG
The DNA here is from genome assembly GCA_964542775.1 of uncultured Desulfomonile sp. Classification (GTDB taxonomy): domain Bacteria; phylum Desulfobacterota; class Desulfomonilia; order Desulfomonilales; family Desulfomonilaceae; genus CAITZA01. The sequence goes on along the minus strand of CAZIVV010000103.1, from coordinate 16,738 downwards.
CGCTCCGATGACAACCTACTGGATTCCCATAGAATATTCCAATAATGTAAAATGAGTTTATAGCAGACTATTGATCCAGGAATCAAAATTGTACACAATTGTTAGACAGGCTTCAAGAAAAAGCCCACACCAATTATGATTTTTTTAAAAAAATATGCTCAAGATGATGATATAATCAGCTATGGTTAAAATAATTTTACGCGAAATTTTTATTTTTGCGTTGTGCGTGTCAATATTTCCTGGGGCGCTATTCGCTCTTTATGTCCAGGGTGAAATAGGTCAGAGCCAGTTAATGGCCTTAGCGCGTGAAATAGCATCTACTGCAATATCAGGTCCTTGGCCCATAATATCCTTGCTAGGAAAGCTTTTGACACCCTATTTGATTGTTCAGGCTGTGAGAGCCTACAAATGGTCGAGGCTGAGTGTCACAGGACTGAGATATTCAAATCTCTATTATGCGTTGTTAATGTTTGGACTGGTTGTGTGGTTCTGGGGACAGTCTTCCGATCTTTTATATTTCATGTATGCCATGGACGATCTTCCGGCAGAGTTGCCGCAATTTTTAGAAATGGAAGCCGCCAATCTTCTTATGGGCGCCCTGTCTCTTTATCTGGCCATAAGCCGATTCAGGGTTTTCCTGTATGCTGTAGAACCACCTGACAGAAAAACCCCATCTATGTGGTGAGCTGAATTTAGTCCAGCCCAAAAGCCCGACTGATAGTTTTCAGCATTGCAATATTTTCTCCATGGCCAGTCTGGACAGCCACAACCTTGCCTATTATCGGTCGACCAAGGAGATAAAAATCTCCGACGATGTCCAGAATTTTGTGGCGAACAAACTCATCTTCGAATCTCAAAGGTGGGTTGACAACCTTTTCTTCATCAAGGAGCACGACATTCGAAAGTTTACCGCCGCCTGCCAACCCCATTTCGTCCATCATCCTCATATCTCTGACGAAACCGAATGTTCTGGCGGGAGCTATTTCCTTCTTGAAAACAGCCGGATTCTCCAGTCGAAAATTCATGCTCATTTTTCCGATTGGCTCCGGATAATCGAGGTGATATTCGACTTCAAAACAATCCGACGGCTCAATTCTCATGCTTTTGGCCGATCCCTCCGGGATATCAATCTGCAACGGCTCGATGATTCTTATTTCTTCAACAAATCCGTCCTGATTGATTGTTTCCGCGTTTTCAACCATGTTGCAGAATTCAATCGCCGATCCATCCATTATGGGAACTTCACCAGATATTTTCACGAGCAGATTGGTCAAACCGTAAACATGAAAAACAGCCATTAGATGTTCAATGGTTTTTGCAAGAGCATCACTATTTCGTAACGATGTTGAGTAGTCTGTAGACTCAACATTCTGAAGAATGGCCGGAACTGTTCCCCCTGATGTGATGTGTCCAAAGAGTATGCCAGAGGATGGGGGTAACGGAGATATGGTCAGACCGGTCTTGACTCCGGAGTGAAGGCCCTGACCATAGACGACTACCCTACCACGAAGGGTCCTCTGTTGTCTCCTGAATGGCGATTCCGGACCCGATTCGACGTTGAGTCGTCTGTCCTGATATGATTCCCCAAACACTCGATCCGTAACGGGAATACACGAGCTATCATATTTGTAGCCAAGCTCGGCTTCCTCAACTCTGAGCAAGGCATGGGAACTCTCTGAATCAGTTGGCAACAACAGATCGTTGTCAGTAATCTGCGGACCTGGAGCCGTCATGACTATGTGCTCCATAAGGATCTTTAGTTCCTTGACATTCCCAGGCCACGGGTATGACAACAGATGCGCCATCGCTCCGTCTTCTATGCCGGTGATATTCCTATCGAATTCCTCAGCGGCTTCCTTGAGGAAGTAATCGACCAGTAACGGTATGTCCTCAGGTCTCTGAGCCAAAGTCGGAGTGAATATGATCCGGTTACTGAGATTTTTTGCCAGCGCGGCGGGAAACATTCCGTTGCGGACCAGGTCGTCAGGATAAGAATCCGATGTGCATATGATCCTGACTGCAGAAGTGGCTGAGTGAGAAACCGTACCCTGGGCTTTTACGTGGCTTTCCATGATTTCTTCAAGGCGGTTATAAACAGACTGCTTGAGTCTATCGATTCTGACGAACAGCAGGGCTCCGCCAGCAGCAAGACTAAGTTTTCCCTGTCGCGGGGGCAATCCAGCGGTTACCTTGCCCAACAACACTTCATCAATATTGTTTTCGTTGAGTTCATTACAATAGACTTTGATCAACTTGTTGCGATCTTTGCCGCCCATAAAGTGTATTACCCTTGCAATAAACTCTTTTCCCGTTCCCTTGTCACCGACCAGCCATACTGAACCCTTTTCCTGGACAGCTTTGTCGATCGAACGACGTAAAGAAGTAATAGCAACTGACTCTCCGAGTAATGGCCCAGGATAGGCGCCGGCCAGTTCGTTAGACCGTGAGGCTTTGTCTCTCTCCGATATGGCTTTATCGACCAGATGAAGAACATCCTCAAGGTTCAGAGGCTTCTCCAGGTAATCCTCAGCCCCAAGCTTTATTGCCTTCACAGCGGTTTCAATCGTGCCATGACCGCTCATCATTATGACAAAGCACTTGGGATCAATTCGCTTGATGGCTTTTAATGTCTGCATGCCATCAATACCGGGAATCCATATATCCAGAAACACTATGTGAGGAGCGTCACTCTGGACAGAGTGCAGAGCTTCCTGACCATCCCTGGCCAGAATTACCTCGTGACCCTCATCGGTTAAAACCGCCCCCAGAGATTCGAGTATCTCTTCCTGATCATCAACTATTAAGATTCGACCTTTTTTCATTAACCCGCCATATCTCCATCAGTCCGCCAGAGTCTGTGACTGGAATTTGTGCCGCACTATAACCCCAAGTCGCCCCTTTATCAACAGTCTGTTGAAACCTGAGCAATAGAATTAACTTTTCGAAGTGTTCATACCATACAGAGACAAACCGGCAGCTAAACAGATCACCACATTATTTCACAACAATGACCAGGAAAGCTTGACCGGTAGAATAGGAATAAAGGCGCAAAGTCTGTTTGGAAGGAGACACGGTCGCTTGGCCCCAAACAACCTCATCATCGATCTCAATCGACGATGATGAGGAAAATAGGCTCGGGAAAATTATTTCTCTTTCAGGTAGGTCCTGGAAACTTCAGATGACTTGATGGCTGAGGAAGTGAGGCTGTTTTTTGTTGCCTGATCAGCGGCCTGACTTTTCTGGGGCGCCATGCCCTGACATGAGGGAGTGTCTTCAACCATGTGGCAAATCCGGGAATTGATTTCATTCAGGGATGCCATTATATAGGCCTGTTTCTCATACGGGCTTTTCTCGGAGACTCCAACAGAATTCCCGGTTGTTGATTTCCATGAATTGTCTGCAACCGCTATCGAATTTATGATTAAGGAGCCAAGTATCGCGACCATAAACCCCAACTTGAACAACGCTCGCATATATTACTCCACTGTAATGAGTTCACCGAAGGACGCAAGTTGCGCTTTCAATAGTGTCATAGCACAATTACAGGATTTATTGAAGTAAAATATTTGCTAGATCGCACAAGCGGTTCAGAGGATTTCATGCCTAAGCACAACAGGCTAGCTTTGACAAATGATGTCAATATCTCAGTTGACTAGACCTGTTAGATCCACCATCATTCAGTTAACTCGCGCAAATATTGAAATCAATCAAATTTATGGTGTCCCCCTTCAATTTCCAGTCGTGTTTGCGGCAGGGGGGATGCCCTTTTCATCCCAGCCACGCTCACTGTAATAGTCAGAAAGGAGTCGATTCATCTGATCTTCCGTAATAACCTTTCCCGACTCAGGAAGCGGCTCCTTGAAAAAGCGTTCAGGCAGCTTGTCATCATCCTGATCAAGCCCTTCTCCAAGGTTGTATCGCCTCGTGGCGTCAGCTATGCTCCTGGCAATTTTCCTCAGCCCGTCCACCCCAATTTCCAGTCCAGTCAGAGCCTGAACAACCTTTGCAAGATCCTCCCATTGGTAGAGATCACGGTAAAAACGACACAAAATCAGGGTATCAAAAATGGTTAGACGATCCTCCCAATCAACGAACATCGAGGCCTTTCCGGATACTTGATCAGGATCGATCATTTTGGACAGTTCCGGCTTGTAGAATGTAGACCTGAGGTGACAGGCCCCACGATCTGAGGCGCAGTAAGCCAGACCCATTCCTTTGAGCACTCTCGGATCATAACCTGCCGGCTCCAGACCCTTGACATGTATCGCCTGATCCTCCATCCCCCATGCTTTAGCGGCATACTTTATGCCATTGGCCAGTACATCTCCTATAGAGCGTCTAAAAGCTATATCGCGCAGGAGTTCGGCTATTCTGTCCACGTCTCCGTAATCAATGCTGTAGTCGATCTTCTTTTGCTGGGAAGCCTCTATGGCCAAAGCCACAAGATTGCCTCCGCTCATGGTATCCAGTCCCAGGCGATCACAGATATCATTCAGGTAGGCTATTTCCTCAATAGAGGCTACTTCACACAACCCACCGAACGAATAAATCGTTTCATACTCCGGGCCCTCCACTGTAAGTCCTTTATGCCGACCTTCCTTCACGGTCGAAAGTCTTCCACAGGAAATGAAACATTTTCGGCATGCGTTCGGCTTGACATCGCATCTGGAATGTAGAGCCGCGGCATTGATATTTTCGCGGTGTTCCGAGGTTCCTTTATGCCAGTACCTAGAAGGGAAACTACCTACATTGGACATCACATCGACCATCATGGGCGTTCCCATACTCTTGTAGGCTTTGACTCCAGGATTTTCCTTTGCATGCACAGCCATTTCACGGACAAGTTTCCTGACGCTGTCTGGATTTGCCAGATTTTTTTTGCAGTTACCCCAGAAAGCTACTGCCTTGATATTCTTGGAACCCATTACGGCCCCGCCTCCGGTGCGACCGGCCGATCTCCAGTAATCATTTTCCAGCACCGCAAAACTGACCCTGTTCTCTCCTGCAGGACCAATACATATTACACTGCAAGCTTTGGCTTGAAGCCGATTGGACTTGACCCATTGCGTTATATTGTCCTCGGTTTCGAAGGTGTCTCTCCCCCATAAATCGACGGCCGAATGAAAATGAACTGTGTCTTCACAGACCTCCAGCCAGATCGGCTCGTCGCTCGCCCCATGTATCATCACAGCGTCAAATCCGGTCGCTGCTATGTTGTCTCCGGCTTTTCCACCGGAATAGGATTCAGAATAAAATCCCGTTTGTGGAGATTTCGTGTAGACGCCATGCCTGCATGAGCCCCATATCGCCGTCCCACCCACTGGTCCAGAGGCTATGATCATGTGATTATCGGGAGTGAGTGGATCTACGCCCGCTGGGTTGCAGTTCCGAAGCAGATAGGTCGCCAGACCTTTGCCTCCGAGTGTTCGACCCAGGACTTCATCCGAAATGGTTACTATGTCGAAACTTCCAAGACGCACGTTTACCGATAGAACCTTGTTGTAGAAACCAAACATTTCAACCTCTCTGGAATAAGACAGGCATCAAGATTATCACACCCGAAAGCTTACATGCAGTTTTTTATTGACAAAAAACAGGGCCGTAATGTCGATGACGGCCCTGTTTATCGCGGAGAATATTGACGTGATTAGGTGAGTGGTGGAGGCGCTTGGAATCAGCGGGAACATTTAAAACCAAGCCATGCAAGGGACAGATTCCAATCTCACCCACCAATGTTGTTGCGGAAAAAGAAAGGTGGTATTAGTTCACCTTACGGTCTCTACCCTCCCATTCCTTGTTCCTTAAGGCGTATTTCATAATTTTTCCGGTAGCCGTTTTGGGAAGCTCTCCAAACTCTATGACCTTGGGAACCTTGTAACGGGCCAGGTTCTGTCGGCAGAACTCCTGTATGTCCTCCACAGTTGGATTGGTGGCCGGTTTGGGAACAACAAATGCCTTGGGAACTTCACCCCATTTCGGATCGGGCACCCCAACTACGGCCACTTCCTGGACTTCCGGATGCATGTAGATGACGTTCTCGACCTCAACACTGGAAATATTCTCGCCACCACTAATGATGATGTCTTTTGATCGGTCTTTGATTTCTATGTATCCGTTGGGATGCACAACAGCAAGATCCCCACTGTGGAACCAACCGCCACGGAAGGCCTCATCAGAGGCTTCCGGCTGTTTGTAGTATCCCAGCATCACGTTGTTTCCACGCATTACAATTTCACCAATTATTCTGCCGTCCCGTGGAATAGGGTTCATGTCCGAATCCACAACGTCCAGATGTGCGGCCGTGACATAAGCCACTCCCTGTCTCGCGAGATGGACGACCTTTTCATCTATGGACAGTTGGTCCCATTCAGGCTGATATGCGCAGATGCTATGTGGACCATAAACCTCTGTAAGACCGTACACCTGAGTAACCTTTGCTCCGGTGCTCTCCATGTTCTTGATAACCGTAGGAGCTGGCGGAGCCCCTGCCGTTATCACTTTGAGCGTTCGCGATTTCTTGACTTCCTTCGCTCCTGGATAGCTGGACATGGATATGAGAACCGTCGGCGCCGCGCATAGGTGCGAGATACCTTCCTTCTCCACGAGTCTGTAGATTTCTTCTGGCACGACCTTGCGCAGGCAAACGTGCGTGGCGCCCACTGAAGTCACGCCCCACGGAAAACACCAGCCGTTGCAATGAAACATCGGCAGAGTCCACAAGTAGACGGCTGTCGAGTCCATTCCATGTTCCAGGGCCTCGCCAATTGCGTTAAGATAAGCGCCTCTGTGATGGTACATGACGCCTTTGGGTAATCCGGTGGTGCCGCTGGTGTAGTTGATTGTGGCTACACTTCTCTCGTCGTCTACGGCGCAGGCTACCTGGGTATCAGGGGCTTTAGCAATGAACTCCTCATAATCCGGACCATTAAGAGAACGTGATGAATCGACGTCACAGATGTTCACAAAAAACTTTACATTCGTTAGCTCATCGATTTTCGAACTCACTAGTGATGAGAATTCGTTATCGACAAACACCGCCTTTGAGTCAGAATGATTGATGATGTAAGCCACTTCCCTCGGTGAAAGTCGTATGTTTACACTTACCAGCACGGCTCCTATCATGGGGACGGCGAAATGAGCTTCGAGCATTGGCGGAATATTCGGGCAAATAAACGCCACCTTATCGCCTTTTTCTATACCGGCGGATTTCAGGGCGTTGGCAAGCCTGTAAACGCGAGACTGAAACTCCCTGTAGGTAAAACGTTTGTCCCCGTGGATAACGGCTACCTTGTCGGGATAAACAGATGCCGAACGCCCGAGGAAGGTTACTGGTGTCAATACGTCATAATTTACCGATGGAAATGTCATTCGCCACTCCTTTTAATTAATATTCACCGAGCCATAACACGGCTCTTCATGGTTCACCGGCTGGTTTGATCGATATCCTGGTTTCCTGATGCGCAAGTTTGATCTTTTTTCAGGTATTACATCCCCGTTCTCAGGGCTGTAATTCCAGGAAAGGTTTTTCCTCCATAACCGCATCAATGATGGGAATGAACATAGAATGGCCATTTATGGAAAAACCATTCATTCCACAGCAGTGGTATTATCCACCAGAAATTCCAGATCAGGGATTCTCCGTGAATGAGTCTCTCCGAAACCGGACCGTGCATGTGGTGATTGCCCAGGCCCCACTCACCGAAATTCAGTAAGTAGAAAATCGTATATATGATTGCCCCGAAAAACAGCACCCCTATGGTCCTGAAAAAGAAGGCCCCCCATGAATCTACATCTTTGAGTGGCGTCGCGTCATCGAAATAGTGATGCCAAGTCAAAAAGGGCATTAAGGTAAATCCGGCTATTTCTGCGGAATGATACCAGAGGAAACGGGTGGGGTTGCCGGCGTCAGACGCAGGTAGATGTTTCATGATATCCGCCATGGGGGCAAACGCCGTGATCATCTTTACTGCAAACAGGCCAAGTAAATAGGCCAGGATCATGGTGGCACAAGTTGATACGATACCTTTCCAGGGCTGGGGCAATTGAATAGAGGACCAGGGTTTCATACGCCAGACGTTGGCGGTCATGAAAAGTATTATGATAGTCCACTCCCACCATCCGAACACCCAGTGAACATGGGCTGTGCCAGCGATATTGCTCCACCACGGAACATTGAGAGCGAATGACTTTCCAAAAACAGACCCGTACAGCATCCCCCAGAAAGGCACTATTAGAGCGGTGAAGAAGAACACGGTCAGTATGCTGGTCCACGCCAGTTCCAGAACACCGGCTCGGGGTTGGGCCAGATTGCTAGGCTGAACCGGCCATTTGGAGAAATAGATTGTCACAAAAGGGTAACTAAAAAATCCGATCAACACGAACGTCACTACGGCTCGTTCAGCAAACCGGGCGCTAGGATGGACCAAAGCCTCCATGGTCAGGGTTTTTCCAGCTCCAGCGGGAATCATGGTCTGGCCCGCAGCAGCCAATGTCTCGAGATTGACCTGACTCAGGAAATTGAAGCCCAAACCAAGAACTCTGTAGAAGACCACGTGGATTATGAAAACCGACACCACAAGGTTCACTACGGTTTCCAGAATGCCACGAAGAGGTTGGGGCATGTCGGTAAAAGGCCAATCACCCATTACGCCGTGTTGCCACCATCCGACCAGAATCATCATGGCCAGATACATGACAAAAGGATAAGGGAACGATCCCACCGGACCTCGAGGATCACTGAAAATGAACCATGTAACCCATGCGATGGCCGTGAAGACGATCAAAGCTAAAATACCAGTCAGGGGCTGTCCCCATCTTGGCGCTAGTTGATGCGCTACCATTATTCCTCGTTCCTTTCTCAATTAATGACTCGGTTGCCTTAGCTATGCTATTGCCAGTCGCTGTCGCCTCATGCCGGCGAAGGACATCACCGCCTGAAATGAGTGTTTCCCCTGTATCAAACTCGGCAAAATGGAACCCGATAGAGAAGTATTGGCCGTTCTCGAAAAGCTGGTAAATCTTTTGGCGGGATTTTAGATTATGACGTTTTTGTTAACAATCAGGTCTAACATTATTGTAATGTAGGTCCGTTCGGTAGGATGCTTGTAGGTTAACAACCTACAGGCAGTACACAAGTATGTTCTGTCAGGCGCCATCTTCTATCGAGTCCGGCTGTGCGGCTCTACCTTCCACCCAGGTCATTGCATGCCATATCAAATCGCTCGCATGACGCAAACCCAGTTTTTCCTTGATTCTCTCGCGATAGGTGCCTATTGTTTTGACACTCAAACTCAATTGTGAAGCAATTTCATTTGTGCTCTTACCCGCTCCGAGGAGCGCAAAAACCTGAAGTTCCCGATCAGTTAGCGCATCCGTATTCATGCCGCTCGAACCCGGATGTGAAATCAGACGTTCCAGTAATTCGGACTTCATCCTGTCGCTCAAATATATCCTGCCGGATAAGACACACCTGACCGCCTCAACGATAGAATCAGAAGTTTCCTGTTTCATGATATAACCTTTGGCTCCGGCAATCAGCGATCTCCCCGCAAAACGTGATTCCTCGTGCATCGACAACACAAGAGTGGGTATGTCCTTGTAGTATTTTTTAACATCCCGCACGAGTTCTATCCCATCCCGGGTTTTGAGAGAAATATCCACTATTATTAAATCAGGGTTTAATCCTGGAATGCTTTCGAAAGCCTTGGCGGAGTCATCAGACTCACCACAAACCTCCAGATCATCTTCCACATTTATCAGTTCTTTTAACCCCATACGGAAAACGGGGTGGTCTTCAACAATCATGATCTTTCGTTTGCGTTTTATGGCAGGCATTTGTTCCTCAGGTTTAACTGAAAATATTTTCGTTTTCATGAATGAACAGGTGGAGAACATGTCACCACCGTTCCTCCCATGGCCCGACTCTCAACTCTCAGAAACGCCCCTATGACTCGAGCGCGATAATCCATTGTTCGCAACCCCATTCCCTTGTTATGTTTCGGAGCGCATATCCCTGTTCCGTTGTCTGATATCCTTAAATTAAAGCGGGAATCATCGGAAATCAGTTCAATATCTATTTTGGTGGCCTGACCGTGCCTGACAGCGTTATTGATTGCCTCCTGCGTGATGTAATAAAGATGTGTAGCCACCGTATTGTCGTAGACAAGCGTTGATTTGGGACATTTGAGTCGGCAGGTGACGCCAAAAAGCTCCTCGGTCTTTTGTGCCATGTCCTGCAGGGATGTTGTCAATCCGTCCGCCTCCAATTGCACGGGGCACAATCCCCGGGCAAAAATCCGTGTCTTTTCGATTCCCTCCTGAATAAGGTTCCTGATACGTTCAGCGTAAGGAGCTTCATCAACTTTACCGGAAACCAGTTTCCTGTGCAAAACCTTGCTCAAGACCTCTATTCCTATCAGGTGGGGTCCGAGATCGTCATGGAGATCCTGACCAATGCGCTTTCGTTCACTGTCTGCAATTTCCATTATCTCACGCTCCATCCGCCTGGACTCGGTGACATCCTCGATTATTGCCAGCATCACCGGCTCGCCTCCTAATTCAAAAAGCTCGGATGATATTAATCCCATGCGGACGGAACCATCTTTAGTGTAAAATTCAATTTCCCTGGTCTGAACACGACCGTTTTTTTGTAGAACTTTAACAAAGCCCTTTACGTCTTCCTGATCCGTAAACACTCCTATTTCTGTAGCCTTTTTCCCGACCACCTGATGGCTGCTGTGCCCCGTCAAGCGCATCAGACTCTCGTTTACTTCCATGATTCTCATGTCATTAATGGAAATCAGGCATAACCCGTTGGGGCTCGATTTGAAAGCCTTTGAAAATTTTTCTTCCGACGATCGAAGCGCTTCTTCAGCTACCTTTCTTTCCGCAATTTCCGCTTGCAGGCTTTTTGAATACTGTTCGAATTTTTCCATGAACGCATTGAAATAGGAGCCCAACTGACCAAGCTCATCTTTGGAATCAGACTTTACCCTGGCGGTAAAATCACCGGAGGTCCCGGCCATAAATTTTCGCATCAGGTCCTTTAGCGGGTTGGTAATGTAGGAGCTGATCCGGATTGTGGCCGGAAGAACAAGCAGCAGTGCTCCGATGAGAGTAACGAATATCGTATTTCTCACCGCTGTCAAAGGACCATAAAACTCGTCCATGTAGCCTGAGGAAGCTACTATCCAGTCCAGCTCCGGAAGATAGTCAAAAACGACCATTTTTTCCCTGAAGACAGATTCCCCTGGATTCTTCCAGAAGTAATTGATTTTACCGCTTTTCATCTCGGTCATTTTCTTGATGAAATTAAACCCCTTTTCATCCACCATGTTTATATAATTGTCGGGTTGAAGTTTTGGGTGAATGAGGAGTTTTCCCTGGGTATCCATAAGGAATGAGTATCCTGTTTCTCCAAATTTGAGACCCATAATTATGTCAACAAAATTTCCTGTGTTTAGCAAAGACCGGAACTCGTCACGATAAGATGAAGCAGAAATTATCCAGTCCCACGGCTGAAAGTAGGTCATATAAAGCGCCTTGTGCCTGGGAGATTCTTCATCAGGATTTTTCCAGTCATATTCGACGTAACCCTCTTTTCTCGAAATTTGTTCATTGATGAAGGGATGATCGGTCACACTGGTGTTTAACAGCGCCTTCTGCCTGTGAACCATTACCGTTCCCTGACTGTTCAGACAGTAAATGTAGCCAGTTGCGCCTATTTTCTGGCTTTTCAGGACCTTGACAGCGCGAGCCATCGCTTCCGGCTCGCTTATCTCGCCTCGGCGATAGGCTTCATAAAAGTCGGAAACTATGTCTTTGTTTTTTTCAGCAATGGCCCGGAGATAATTCTGGATGGAAACAGACACGGAGGTTTTGAACACTGCAAGCGTGGCCGAAGTTGAATTACCCAACTCGCTTTCAATACTGGACTGTATCTTGCTCTCGATTAGTGAATAGGCGATGATCCCACTTATGAAGGTAGCAAGAAAAAACAATACTGGATAAGTTAATAGAAGCTTGTATTTAACAGGAAGGTTTCCAAAAGCTTTGGACAGGTTCATCTGGTTTTCCTCAACGTATTTATGAAGAGGGCGCCCGGGTAGGATATTTTGTAAGTGAACTCGTAAAAGTTTTCGCTACTTGTTGATCTGGCCGGAACAGTATGGATTCATGCGTAGTTCCCGGGGTTAAAAACTACGATTTGACCTCGCCCATTTTCCACATATGCTGACTCACCAGTTTTTCTCTCACAGAGTAACATAACTTGCCTGAAATTCGGAATGGTTTACGCACATCAAACCGGGTCACACTAATCAGGCAAATACTTACGTGAAAGTGGCGCAGAAACCCCCTGCCTGTTACGCCAAGTTTTAACTTGCAATGAGGCGAACAAGTTAGTAATTTGCATTAATTGTAATAACGCCATCTGAGAACGGATCTTGATCAAAATCCTGTATTTCAGGCTGAGTAATTGCCTGGAAAAATAATCCCAAATATAGCCGGGGGGCTATTAAGAAATGAACCTGCACGAATATCAAGCCAAAGACATTCTGGCGTCGCGTGGAGCGCCCATTCCTAAGGGCGCATTGGCATACGATCCCCTATCAGCCTTGGTGGTTGCAAGGAATTTAAAATCTGAAAAAATTGTATTGAAAGCCCAGATTCATTCAGGAGGCCGAGGGAAGGCTGGTGGCGTGAAGGTTCTTTCCATGGCTGATGACATTAGGTCAGCCGCAGCTTCGATACTGGGAAAGACACTGGTCACCAATCAGACCGGTCCAGAAGGTAAGATCGCAAACTGCCTGCTTGTTGAGGAAGCGCCGGTCATAGATTCTGAGATGTACCTCGGAGTGGTGCTCGACAGGGCAAGCGGCATGGTAACAGTCATGGCTTCATTGGCCGGTGGAATGGATATAGAGACAGTAGCCAAGGAATCTCCGGAGAAAATTATTACGGCAAAGGTCCATCCTTTACGTGGTCTTGCCCCCTTTCAGGCCAGGGAAATAGCCTACTGCCTATCGGACAAGCCTGAAATTGCGGCTCAAATAAGCAAGATAGTAACGATCCTTTACAACATTTTCGTTGGCTACGACTGCTCCCTGGTCGAAATAAATCCACTAATAATCAGTGGAGACCGGGTTCTGGCTCTGGACGCAAAGATCAACCTGGATGACCATGCTCTGTTCAGACATCCAGAACTCGAAAAACTTCGTGACAGATCCCAGGAGGATATAGTTGAGCTGTCAGCCAGACAGGATGGGCTCAGTTATATACGTCTCAGCGGTGACATTGGATGCATAGTAAATGGCGCAGGTCTGGCTATGGCCACATTGGATCTCATATCCCTACATGGCGGAGCCCCGGCGAACTTTCTTGATGTGGGTGGAGGCGCAAGCGAACAGGTAGTCTCGGACGCAATGAGCATACTTTTGGATGATAATCGGGTGAAAGTTGTCTTTATAAATATTTTTGGCGGAATACTCCGATGTGATGTCCTGGCGAGAGGTGTTATCAGGGCGATCAAGAACAGGGGTCTGGAATTGCCTGTGGTGGCAAGAATTGAGGGAACAAATATCGCCGAGGGTCTGGAACTGTTCAAATCTTCCGGGTTGCCCATAGAAATCATACCTACTTTGGACGAGGCGGCCAAGCTTGTGGTTCAAAAAGCCAGGTCTCTCGCTTCAACGGCGTCATAGGGGGAACAAAAACATGGCCATTCTTGTTAACAAGGATTCGAAGGTAATTTGCCAGGGAATAACTGGACGTAACGGAACTTTTCACAGTCTGGCCTGCCTGGACTATGGAACAAAGATGGTCGGCGGTGTTACCCCAGGGAAGAAAGGGGCCTCCGTCGGTGGAATACCGGTCTTCAACACGGTAAAAGAAGCGGTTAGGGAGACAGGCGCAAATGTCTCTCTCATATTCATCCCGGCTGCTCACGCTAAAGATCCCATCCTTGAGGCGGTAGACGCGGGCATTGGAGTCATTGTTTGCATTACAGAGGGAATACCGCCACTGGACACGGCTTCTGCGCTGTTTACAGTCAAAGCCGAGGGGAGACATTTGATCGGCCCCAATACCCCCGGTATAATTTCACCAACCGACGCATGCAAAGTGGGCATTATGCCAGGTTACATCCATAAACCGGGCAAAGTAGGTGTAATATCCAGATCCGGAACTTTGACCTATGAAGTGGTCGATCAGCTTACCAAAGCGGGTGTGGGTCAAAGCACCTGTATGGGTTTGGGTGGAGATCCCGTTGTTGGCCTTAGCTTTGTGGATGTTCTCAAAATGTTCAACAGCGACAAGGACACTGACGCCGTGGTCCTGATTGGAGAGATAGGCGGAACAGCAGAGGAGCAGGCGGCCGAATACATAAAGAGTGACTTCAGCAAACCTGTGGTGGCATATGTCGCAGGCAGAGGGGCCCCCCCAGGAAAACGAATGGGACATGCCGGCGCCATCATATCTGGAGGATCAGGAACAGCCCAAAGCAAGATAAAAGCCCTTTCCGAAGCCGGCGCCACTGTAGTTGAGAATCTCACAATGGTGGGCTCGGCAATGCGTGAAATACTAAAAGCCTGTTAATATTTTGTGACAAAATAATCACCGAGGGAGAAACCTATGTCCGTAAACCAGGAGAAGTTTGAAGAGCTTGTGCGGAGACTTGAAGAATCTGATCAGGCCGGGGGGCCAGACAAGGTCGCAAAGCATCACAAGGCCGGCAAGATGACCGCCAGGGAGAGGGTGCTTGAGATTCTCGACGAGGGCTCTTTTGAAGAAATCGACAAGTTCGTCACCCACCGTTGCCATGATTTTGGCATGGACAAGGTCCACATTCCGGGAGAAGGAGTAGTAACAGGATTCGGTAAAATCAATGGTCGTGGTGTATATGTTTACGCTCAGGACTTCACGGTTTTTGGAGGAAGCCTGTCCTGCACCCATGCCCAGAAAATGTGCAAGGTTATGGATCTGGCTTACAGAAACGGTTATCCCCTTGTTGGAATAAATGATTCGGGAGGAGCGCGGATTCAGGAGGGAGTAGAAAGCCTTGGAGGATATGGGGAAGTATTCTACCGAAATGTAAAAGCTTCGGGGGTCATCCCCCAGATCTCTGTCATAATGGGGCCTTGCGCCGGCGGCGCTGTCTACTCTCCCGCAGTAACCGATTTCATCTTCATGACCGAAAAAACCTCGTACATGTTCATAACGGGGCCCCAAGTCATCAAACAGGTGACCAGTGAGGAAATCGACCCGGAAAGCCTCGGCGGGGCAAAGGTTCACGGAAGAGTCTCAGGCGTATGCCATGTCCATTACCCATCAGAAAAAGAGACTCTTGAGGGCGTGAAGGAACTCCTTTCATTCCTGCCGGACAGCAACAGGTCCAAGCCCCCTGCAGTAGAAACGAACGATCCTGTAGATAGGCTTGTCCCTGAAATAGACTCCGTGATCCCTGATAGTTCACGCCGTCCATACGACATGAAAAAAATTATTATACCTGTACTGGACGACATGAAATTCTTCGAAATTCACGCCCACTTCGCCAGGAACCTTATCACGGGATTTGGGCGTCTGGGTGGCAAGACTGTCGGTATAGTGGCCAATCAACCAAACTGGATGGCGGGCTGTCTTGATACGGAAGCCTCGGTCAAATGCGCCAGGTTTGTCAGGTTCTGTGACGCTTTCAACATTCCGTTGTGGACACTTCTGGATGTGCCAGGTTACCTGCCTGGAACACAACAGGAACACGGCGGGATCATCAAGCACGGCGCAAAAATACTCTATGCGTACGCCGAAGCCACTGTGCCGAAGGTTACCCTGATCACCAGAAAGGCCTATGGTGGAGCCTATGTCGTGATGTCGAGCAAACACCTGCGAGCCGACATCAACCTGGCTTATCCTACAGCGGAAATAGCCGTCATGGGTCCGGAAGGCGCCATACAGATCCTGTTCCGAAAGGAAATAGATGAAGCGCCAGATCCAGCCAAACGGAGAGCGGAACTCATTGAAGATTACGTGGCAAAATTCGCCAGTCCCTACAGGGCGGCTCAACTAGGATTCATCGATAGAGTCATTTTCCCCAGGGATACAAGAGCCATACTGATCAAGGCTTTTGAACAACTGGAAAACAAAAAGGAAGACAAACCCGAGCGGAGACACGGCAACATCCCACTATGAGGGCAACATGGAATTGGGCCAGCAGCCCACTCATCGCACAGAAAAATTTCCAGACTAGCCAAATAGGCGCTGAGCATATATGAAGGTTGCCATTAAGATGAGAATTGTCTTCTGCAAAAATAACTCCGAATCTCATCACTGCTATTCGGAACCAGCATACGAGGTTTTACAATGGAAAGAAAAATAAGGGTTGTTGTCGCCAAGCCGGGCCTGGATGGACATGACCGTGGGGCCAAGGTCGTGGCCAGAGCGCTCAGGGACGCCGGTATGGAAGTCATCTACACTGGCTTGCGACAAACTCCTGAAGCCATACTTCAAACCTGCATCCAGGAAGACGCGGACGTCCTGTGCCTCAGTTCACTCTCCGGGGCGCACGACTATATCTTTCCAAAAGTCGGACGCCTGTTCAAGGAAAAGGGAGTCGATGACGTACTCATTCTGGGCGGAGGCATCATCCCTGAAGAGGATGTTCCCAACCTAAAAGCCAACGGAATAGAGGAAGTCTTCGGCCCGGGCACCCGTACCGAAGACATCGTCGAATACATAAAAACGCACC
>CAZIVV010000102.1:0-28303 GCA_964542775.1 uncultured Desulfomonile sp. | reverse complement strand
TTCAGACTGGTTTTTATTATGATAGTCTTCGCTGAATGCGTCCGCGTATTTTTTTATCCAGTCAATTATGGCATCAACTCCCAAGTCCTTGCCTGCTTTCTCGGATTCAATCCACTTGTGCCGCTGAATTTCCGAATTCTGGGTTTCCAGATATCTTTTTAGATCCATTTTAGTACTCTGCGTAAAATTGATTTTAGCATTTTAATTCTTTAATATGATACTTTAACTTGATAACGTTCGGACAGATTTATGTCAAGCTCATTGTTTAGTCCAGAGGTTTCAATTTATAAGGTCAGACATTCCGGAAAAACTTTGGTTTCTGGTTTAAGAAAGTTTTACTTCGAGCATCGAAAATTTGTTCCGCGCGCAAGGTGAAATGAAGTCTTTTCATTGCATCTACCAACAGGAGGTTTAAATGCCAAACCACTTACTTGATCTGACATCTTGTGGTCAATCTGTCTGGTTGGACGACCTGGGAAGAGAGCTGTTGAAATCCGGTATGATAAATCGCATGATCTGTGAAGACTGCGTAACAGGGGTAACAACCAACCCTACAATACTTCAGAGGGCCTTAAACAGTGAAAAGATATACGATGATGAACTTCACACATTGGTGGACAGGGGCGAGACATCAGTAGGTCTGTATGAGAGCCTGGTCATATCGGATGTTATAGAGGCTGCCGACGCGCTTCGTGGTGTTTATGAAACCAGCTCTGCTGAAGACGGTTATGTAAGCCTTGAGGTTTCCCCGAGGTTGGCATTTGATTCGGCTGCTACCGTCACCGAAGCCAAGAGATTGCACAAGCTGGTTAACAGGCCAAACCTTCTTATCAAGATCCCTACCACACTGGAAGGTGTGTTGGCGGGCAAGGAATTAATAGCGGAAGGTATCAACGTTAATTTTACGCTAATATTTTCTCTGACCCAGTACAGCGAGGCCCTTAAAGCGTTTGTGGAAGGTATCGAACGCAGGATAGAATCGGGAGAGGACCCGTCTTCTACGTTTTCTGTGGCCTCCTTCTTCGTGAGCCGAATAGACACGGTTGTGGATGAGAGGCTCAAAGAAAGCACAGCCCCGGCGGCCCGGGCTTCAGTCGCTGATCTGTTCGGTAAGGCTTCAATAGCTAATGCCCGGCTAGCCTACGGTCATTTTGAAGAAGCTTACAGTTCAGACAGAGTCAAGTCACTCAGAGCTAGGGGGATGCGGGTTCAGAGACTCCTGTGGGCAAGCACTAGCACAAAAAATCCTGCCTATCCCGATACCTACTATGTCGATAACCTGCTATGGCCGCAAACGATCAATACTCTGCCTATGGTCACTCTGAATGCCTACAGGGATCATGGATCTGTTGAAAAAAAGACCCGGATGCCCGTAGAACAGGCTCACGAGATCCTGGAGAAACTACAGACTCTTCACCTGAACATAGAGGAAATTACGCAGCGCTTACTTGATGACGGGATCAAAGCATTTGCCGATTCATACGAGAGTCTCATTGAAGAGGTATCCAGGAAACGTTTGCGACTCCTTCGAGGGTGGGGCCACAGATCTGCCTCTTTAGGAAAATTGCAGGGGGCAGTGGACGCAACTCTAGCGGCCTATGACGAGCAAAAGATACCTGAGCGAATATGGAACTGCGAGCCAGACATTTGGACCAAAGATGAGGCGGGACAAAAAGAGATCACTCAGCGACTCGGCTGGTTATCAGTGGCAGAGACCATGGAGCGTGAAATCCCGAAGCTTAGGGAATTTGCCATGGAACTCCGTGAAGCCGGTTTCACAACAGCAGTTCTTGTAGGAATGGGTGGCAGCAGTTTGGCTCCCGAGGTATTCACGAGAACATTTGGTGTGGCAGAGGGCTTCATAGACCTGAAAGTGGCAGATACGACGGTTCCAGCCTCAATCCTGGAACTCGAGCGAAGCCTTGACCTTGCCCGGACTCTGTTTATTGTGAGCAGCAAATCAGGCGGAACTATTGAGGTGATGTCACTGTTCAAATATTTCCGGCAAAAGATGTCCGAAATACTCGGGAGTAAATATGGCCAGAATTTTGTTGCCATAACCGATCCGGGCACTAGCCTGGGTAAACTTGCTTCGGAGAATGGCTTCAGAAAAACTTTCCTGAATCCGCCCGATATAGGTGGCCGTTTTAGCGCTTTGTCATATTTTGGTCTGGTTCCGGCAAGTCTTCTGGGAATGGACCTTGATTTCTTTTTAACCAGGTCTTGTCAGGCGGTGGAAGCCTCTGGTCCGAAGACTGCTTCGCTTGAGAGTCCTGGAGTGTGGCTAGGGGTCATAATGGGGGAAGCAGCCCTGAGAGGACAGGACAAGCTAACCCTGATACTGTCACCAGGCGTGGCCAGTTTTGGATGCTGGCTGGAGCAGCTTATTGCAGAGAGCACTGGAAAAGAGGGCAAGGGCGTCATTCCAATCGACCTGGAACCAGTAGGATTGCCGGAAGCTTATGGCAAGGACAGGCTCTTCATTTACATGAGGATAGACGGAGACCCCACTCACGATCGGGCAGTGAGTGAACTTGAGAAAGCGGGCCATTCCGTGATTACACTCAGACTGCATTGCCAATACGATTTGGGTAGAGAGATCTTTCGCTACGAATTTGCTACAGCTGTTTCAGGTGTGACACTGGGTATCAATCCCTTTGATCAGCCCAATGTTCAGGAATCAAAGGACATCACCGGGAAACTCCTGGCCGCTTACGCTAGTGACGGGAAAGCTCCGGATAGCGAAAAACTTCAACCTTCTGAGGAATCTTTCAGGGCTGAGTTCACTGAATTTCTTGGTTGTATAAAATCTGATGATTACGTAGCTATCAATGCGTTCATTCATCCTTCCCAGCGTGCCTTTGAGTTTTTGCAGGAAGCGAGAACCCTTATAAGAGACAGGTTCAGGGTTGCTACCACGGTAGGTTTTGGCCCAAGATATCTGCACTCGACGGGCCAGATTCACAAAGGTGGTCCGGATACAGGTGTTTTTATAGTAATCACGACGGATGAAAAGGAAGATATCCAGGTTCCAGGAGAGCCTTACACTTTTGGCGCGTTAAAACAGGCCCAGTCCATAGGTGATTTCAAGGCCCTCAAAAACAAGGGAAGAAGGGCGATACGGATCCATCTGAAGGATGAATCCGAACTGGAAAAGATAGTTGACTCCTTAAAGTAGTATTTACGAAAGATTAAAAAATTGATGTCCGGGGCTGTCTGGTGACGGTCCCGGACGATTCAGAAAAAAGAATCTGTTCATTCTTGGGTGGTCATGATTTCAGGATCAGGCTTGAACATCAGTTTTAGAAACCCGTTCCTCTGGGCAATTGCAGTCTTGGCGGTTATAGCGATACCGGTTCATATTTTTGACAAACAGATTTTTCAGCTTTTAAACGGCTTTCACTCGCCCCTGATGGACATTTTCTGGTTGTCATTCACCACCTTGGGAGACGGTTTACTCATCTGTATGATACTGGGGTGCTTTCTGACTATCAATCCAAGGATAACCGTTCTTGGTCTTGCTGTGTTTCTTTTATCATCGTTGGTCGTAAATCTGGTCAAATACGTGGTTCCTGAGCCTCGACCTCTTGAAGTAATGGAAATTGTGCATGTGACCGGTCCATTGCTCAGGTGGGGCAGTTTCCCCTCCGGTCATACTACTGCTGGTTTTTCGGCTTCATTTGTCCTGATGGGTTATGCGCGGGGTTTTGCGGCAAAAGGTTTGGTCCTCTTTGTCGCGGTATTAATAGGGCTTTCGAGAATCTTTGTGGGGGCTCATTTTCCCTCAGACGTGCTGTGGGGATGTATCTTTGCTCTTTTGACCTATTGGTTCGTGTTGCTTGCGTTAGGCCCTCGAATCGACGCTTTCATGCCGGATAGACCCGCTTTCGGATTCTGGGCCTATAAGTATCTGTTCTATCTTCAGTTTGGTGTGAGTCTATTCGGTCTGTTCGTCTATTCCTACAAGTTTTCAGAGTATGCTCCGGCGGCCATAGCATTGAGTGTTGGCGTGATAGTCTTCATGTTCTTGAAATTATGGGAAATAGTTCCGATTTCGAAGGATCGCTGAAACCCTTGGAGCAGACGCCGCGGGTAGTGTCCAACGAGTATGTCAATCACTTGACTCAGACCCATTTCGTGTTTGATAGCAGGATGATCAATAGCCTTGTCAATTAAGTCTGATCTGCTGGCTTATCTTTTTAACCTGCCAAAGAAATTTTGCATTCCCGTTATGAGTCTTGGGGTTTTTTCCCTCTGAACAAGCATGGAAAAATAAGCTCCCGCGATCATGAAAATTATTGCGGGCACAGGCAACATGAACTGTGCCGGCGCCAATCCAGATCTGACCACTCTCTCTGTCGCCAATGTAATGGCATAATATGCGAAAATTGCCACGAGACCTGCAGACAGGTTGTTTAACCTACTTTTACCGAGATTCAGGACGCCAAGGGGAAAGGCCATGAAGGCCAAAGCAATGCATGACAACGGGTGAGTGACGCGTTGTGTGATCAGCAGGTTGGCGTGTATTTGCGCCCTTGCATAAAATGAACGTGAAGCCTGGTCCTGAGTGTCCTTTGGCATAGGAATAGAAGCTACACGTTCCCGAATACCTGCGACGGAAAGTTCCTCCATGGACTTGGGGGCCTGCTCCATGACGCTCTTGTCCAGAGGGTAACGAAACACATAAGTCTCAAAAGCGAGAGCGCCGGTAGAGTCGCCAAGTTGGTTTTCCCGCAGAATGACTCCGTCGCGAAGATCAAGGAGGAAAGCCTTGCCTTCCGGATCAGGAGAAACCTTTCCTTTCTTGGCAAGCACAATGCTGGTTTCCTTTGGGTCAGAAGACTCGCGTAAGTAGATTCTGCTCATGACACCAGTGGAGGAATCAATTTTCTCAACGTAAAGCATCAAATCCTTCAACCTGTCAAAAAAGATCCCTTCTTCTATTCCCGCATCGACTCTTTTGGTCAGGGCTTCCTGCATCAGGCGTTTTCCCTCGGAAATTCCTCTGGGTATGAGCCAGAATGTGCAAACGGCGCTCAGGCAGAAACCGATGAGACCTATTATGATCGCAGGGGGTGCCAATCTGAGAATTGATACTCCAGCAGCCTTGATAGCCGATATCTCATTGTCGGCAGCGAGCCGGCCCAAACCAAGAAGAATTCCAGCGGTTATGGATAGTGGGGCCACCGTGACCAAGGCCCCTGGCAAGGCATTTGCCAGAACCTGGAACAGAATTATCGTCAGTTCGAGTCCGGATTCCATTCCTCGTTGGAGTAATGGCAGGAATCCAGCTATGAGCCCAGCTCCCAGAAAGATCGCAAATGAGAAAAGAGATGAAAGAGCAATCTCTCTGAATATGTATCTGTCGAGTATCCTGATTCCGATCAAGAAAGTCTCCATTAGCGGTCTGTACAAATTATATATGAAGCCCCGGCATTTAAAAGACGGAAAGCCTGTCAGCAATCGCCTCAGTTATATCACTAAACCTGAACATGATGGATAGAGAGTTTTTGGATTCGATTGAATGTCAGACTTGTTCACATAGCGGCGCTGAAGACCCTGTGGCAAGTCCTGTTGGGTAAGGAGGTAGCGGCTACAGTAGGGGTTACATTCGATTGTCATGTGGAAATGACAGGATTGCGCGTTAGACGAGAAATCCTGTCACAGTGGGCATTTCATAAAAAACAGACAAATTTTTCTGATGAGCTCAGATTTATTTCTTATCTTTTTGGAGTCTTCGTTTTTCCTCGTCTCTGATTTCCCGCCTGAGAAGCTTCCCGACCTTTGATTTTGGAAGCATATCCCTGAATTCAATGTATGACGGGACCTTATAAGCTGCGAGTTGGGATGAGCACCAGTTGATGAGTTCAGCCGCACCTACTCCTTTTGCGTCGTCCTTTAGCACTACAATAGCTTTAATTCTCTCGCCGACTTTAGGATCCGGGACACCAATGACGCAGGCTCCTACAACCACCGGATGATCCTGGAGCACAGCTTCGACTTCTGACGCTGATACCCTGTAGCCCTTATGTTTAAGTATGTCTGCGGATCGTTCAACGTAGAATATTTCACCATTTTCACCACCCCGGACAAAGTCGCTGGTTCTGTAATAAACATCAGATCCAATTTTAACAAATGATGTAGCTGTCTCCTCCGGTTTGTTAAGATATTCTTTCATGGAGTGATCTGAGGTCACTATTAACTCACCGACTTCTCCCTTGGGAACCTCCGTAAGTGTTTCCGAATCTATAATCAGGACTCTGCGAGAGGGCAGGGGTTTTCCAATGGACATGGGTGAGGGATCACCGGCTCCGAGTGTAGAGTAAGAAACGTGACCCGCCTCAGTAGATCCGTAGACCTGATATATCGGTATGTTAGCTCTTTCCTTCCACCTTTGAAGGACTTCACGCGGAAGAACATCGCCACCACAAAAACAGTATCTGAGGGAATTTATATCATACGTGTCCTGACGGTCGTTTTCGAGAATCATACGGTAGAGCGCAGGAACACCGAGCATCCATCTCACCTTGCGCCTCTCAATTTCCATCAGGATGGCGTCTACTTGGGGCGCGGGCATGAGCACAGTTGTAGCGCCAACGTTTAATCCGATAGCCATGAACAAGCCTAACGCCATTATATGGAACAGTGGGTTTATTGCTATGTATACGTCCTTTCCATGTTCCAGGTGCCCGACTGTGAGCCAGTCAGTGATGTCATTGACATATGAGGTGTGTCCCCAGTGATTGCCTGGAACCCCCTTGGGGAAGCCAGTTGTCCCACCAGTGTAAAGGATGTATGACAGATCCTTGACAGGGTCTATTATAACTTGCGACGGATTGGACCTGGATTTCAGGAGCGTCTTGAAGGAAACTGTTTCCGCCCCGCCTTTCACAGTTCCATGAGGGGCCTTGTCGAAAAGATAGGCTACCAGTCTTTTGGTTGGAGAGACCAGGTCTATCAGGTTTGTGTAAATGATCTTTTCCAGAGGGGTTTTGCCAATAACCTCCTTGACATAACCGTAGTTAGTGTCATGGCAAACTATGCCTTTAGCCCCAGAATCATTCACCATGTATTCAAGTTCATGGGAAGTGTAGATAGGAGAGACGAGAACCACAACTATTCCGAGTTTCTGGGCGGCCAGAAATGCTATTACGTATTGGACACAGTTTGACAAATAGAGGACTAGCCGATCTCCCTTTTTAAATCCTAGTCCGGCCAGGCCGGTGGCAAAACTGTTGACCATTTCCTGCAGTTCACTATAAGAAAACTTTTCTCCAAGGAATATTATGGCCGTATTCTTTGGGTATTTTTCACTCGACGCTTCAAAACGGGTATAAGTTAGTTCCGGTTTCATAGTCCGCCTCCAGTTCAGGATCCAAAATAGGCCGACTTTACATCCGGATTGTCCATCAATTCGTCATTGGTTCCTTCCACGACGGCTGCTCCGTTTTCCAGGATGTATCCAAAGTCTATAATCGGCATTATAGGGCGCGCATACTGCTCAGAGACAATAATTGATGCGCCTCGCTCATCCCTGATACTTTTAATGGATTTTGCGAGTAAGTACTGTATGACAGGGCTGAGTCCCAGAAGAGGCTCATCCAGTAAGAGCAATTTCGGCTGAGCCATCAGGGATCGGCCTATTGCCAGCATTTGCTGTTCTCCTCCGCTAAGGAAACCGCCCAATCTGTTAACCAAGCGTTTAAGTGTTGGAAATATGTTAAAGACATAATCAATAGTGTCTCTTGCCTGACTTGCGGTCGCAAGATAACCTCCTATGCGGAGATTTTCCATGACGGTGCTCTCTGGGAATATCCGTCTTCTTTCGGGACACAACACTATGCCTGCCTTGGCTCTGTGAGCTGGAGGCATCCTCATGATGTCTGTTCCTTCGAAAACGATGTCGCCTCTTATAGTTATGCGCTCTCCACCTGCCATTTCCTCTTTCTTCTGTATATCAAGCATGATGCCAGAGAGGGTATACATCAAGGTAGATTTGCCGGCGCTATTGGCTCCGAACACACCAACTATCTGATTGGCGCCACACTTGAGGCTAACATTATTGAGAGCTAGCATATTCTCGTAAAAGACCATGAGACCCCTGGCTTCAAACATATTCGAGCACCTCCTGCTCGGAACCGAAATAGGCCTCTTTCACCTCTTGCAGCTCCATGACTTCGCTTGAGAATCCTTCTGCAATCTTGCAACCAAAGTTTAATACCGCGACACGGTTGGCCAGCCTGAAGAGTTCCCGTAAACGGTGTTCAACCATTATCAGTGATATTCCCTCCATCTGTAGCTTTTCTATAAGTGGAAGCATGCTGGCCATTTCACTCATGCTCAGCCCTGAAAATACCTCATCGCATATGATCAGTTCAGGTCTGAGCGCCAGGCAACGCGCCAGTTCGAGCCTCTTGAGGTAACCCGTAGGTAGCGATGACGCCATCTTGTATGGGACATAGGAATCACGTTCAAACCCTATTTCCTCAAGTATATCGAGCGCTACTGTATCTCTACTGCCCATCTTTCCACCGCCTCGCCATCCTCCGGTGCGTTTAGCTCGGGGTGAAAATAGCGGAACGATGAGGTTTTTGTATGCTGGCAACGAATAATAAGGACGCATGACCTGGAAAGTTCTGGTTAAGCCAATGTCCGCAATCCTGTGAGGATTCCATCCAGTTATGTCATGCCCGTTGAACACAACTTTTCCATGATCGGGCTTGACGAAACCTGAAATGGAATTCACGAGTGTCGTTTTACCTGAGCCGTTGGGGCCTATGATACCTACGATATCACCCCGATGTACTTGCAGGCTGACCATAGAAAGGGCTGCTACGCCGCCAAAAGTCTTACTGATGTTGTCCACAATCAACAAAGGTTCGTCGCTCATATCTCATATTTCCTGAAGAATGCGTTTGTAACGGGTCCGTGGGAAAGCTTTCAGCTGTGGTCCTGGTTCCGGACCGCCCTAAATCGATTAAATCGAAACCCATCTTTCGAATTGCTCATACTTCCTTGCGGCATAAACCATTATCCCTTCACTTTTATAAACAATGAATAGAGTAAGAACTATGGCGTAAACCGCTATCCTGAGGGTCCCAAAATCACGCAGCAATTCTGAAACCGGAACCAGTATCAGGCATCCGATTACAGGACCAATCAATGTTCCTCCACCGCCTATTACCGTGGCGGCAATTGGAATGATTGAAAAATCAAGAGCAAACTGGGATATCCCAGCCCACATGTAAATGTGAGACAGGAGGGCTCCCGCAAAACACCCTAAAGATGAAGCTATAAAGATTCCAAGCGCCTTGTATCTGGTGATGTTTATACCAGAGGCCTTTACCGCCTGGTCGTTGTCTTTAACTCCAGAGAATACGAGCCCGATGTCCTCGGTGATCATTCGACGGAGAAAAAAAACCGCTACCAGCACTGCCACCACAAGCAGATATTGCTCAATCCACGGGTTGGAAAAACCGTCCACTCCCACAATACCGTCAGTCCCGCCGAAGATATCCAGCGCCTCTATAACCCTGGCGGCCAGCAGCGGAAACATGAGGCTCACTATGGCAAAATAAACTCCACGGAGCGGAAGACAGGGCAAGAACAGTAGCGTGCAGACAGCAGCGCCTAAAACGGTTGCTACCGGGATGGTTACGAATGTGGGAGCGCCGAATTTCATATTTAGTAGCGCTGCTATGTAAGCCCCAACACCTATGTAAAAACCGCCCCCGAGCGAGACGAGTCCCACGTAATTAGCCAGAAAATCAAAGCTTATCGCCAACAGGGCATAAATGCATATTATCGAGAGAACCTTCTGCCAGTAAGGCACAGGTAATAGCAACACCGGGGCAGCGAGCAAGCCCAATATGAACAACAAGCGAGGGGCTACCAGATAGCTCATTTCAAGCCACGAAGATATTGCGTAAACTCCATCAGACCGGACCTTAATGCCCCGGTCCAACCTCTCTTTGCGACGATCCTGCTGTTCGACGGCCATCGTTAAACCCTCTCTTCCAATTCTTTCTGACGACCGAAAAGACCGCTAGGTCGCAGCACCAAAGTTACTATTATTGAAAGCAGAGCCACCACTACCTGAAAGTGGGCCCCAAGAAAAACAACGGTAAGTATCTGGGCGAAACCGATCAGAAAAGCGGCAAGCACCGCGCCGGTCCAGCTCCCAAGTCCACCAACAATGCAAACCGCCACTGCCATTATCAATACGTTATACCCAGCCTCTACCACTATGTTGCCAAGTGGAAATAGTGTGACGGCTGCAACGCCGGCCAATCCCGATCCCAGAGCCATTGATACTACCGCCATCCTGTCTGAATCAATGCCAAGAGTCAGGGCCGCACGCTCATCCTGAGCCATACCTTTCAAAGCAAGTCCGAGCTTTGTTCTAGTAACAAACAACCACAGCCCTCCCATCATCAGAGCGCCGATTACCACAACCAGAATTCTCTGCCAATCGACTGAGACACCGAAGATGTCTACGCTACCCTCAATGAAAGGAGGCAGCGTAAATGTGGATCCCTTGAGTCCACCCCACCTCAGACCTTCAAGTATGGCAAGCCCTATGGCGTAGGAAGCTATGATTTCCGATATCGGCATTCCCCTGACCCTTATCAGCACAAACTGATACATGGCTGCGCCCGTCAAGGCTGTGACACACAACGCAGCCAGGATTGAAAAGCCGTAATTCAAACCAAACCTGTTCAGGAATATCCAGGTCAAGTAGCCTGCTACGACGTATAGGGCTCCATGAGCAAAGTTTGGTAATCGACTCACGCCGTAAACCAAAGTGAAACCAAGGGCCATCAGAACCAGAGTCACACTATTTATGACACCATAGACAAGTATTTCCATAGAACAGCCTTCGGGATGATGTTGAAAGACCAACTTTAATTTCCGGCCGGACCATGCTCAGCGTTGTTCCGACCGCTCAGACCATGAGACAAACGTCAGGTCAAATTTCACGGGAATCTGTTTTTAATGTTTTGAGGCGGGGCGTTTGCAACTACAATTCCGCAATGGCATGGAGCGCGCCCCGCAACTGGATCCATGAACAGATCATTTCATCCATGGAGGTAGTAATATCTGTCCAGTAGCAATCTTCGGAGGAAACACCACGATGCGCTTGCCGTCCTGCCACTGAAAGACCGTGCCAACGGCCCCTTCCGCCGGGTCATGGCTTGGAATGATCTGGTTGGATTTCGGATCGAATCGAACTCTTCCGTATACACCCACCAGGTCGATTTTTTTCAGGGCATCGGCCACCTTGTCAGAGTCAATCGATCCTGCCCGTTCGATGGCGTCTTTAAGGGCATAAACGGCCATATAGCTCGATGACGTTCCGTAACCTTCAGGTTCGATGCCATATTTGGCCTTGTATGCGTCAACGAACTTCATTGTCCAGGGAGTTGCCTGGCTAGGGACATTTCCGGCGTTTACTACATTAGCAAGGCAGTATTCACCCTTACCCTCCGTCGCCTGCCAGAAGC
This sequence comes from uncultured Desulfomonile sp., assembly GCA_964542775.1. GTDB lineage: Bacteria > Desulfobacterota > Desulfomonilia > Desulfomonilales > Desulfomonilaceae > CAITZA01. The sequence goes on along the minus strand of CAZIVV010000102.1, from coordinate 16,799 downwards.
CCGGTTGTTCAGCGGCCGCTATAATAACGCCAAAGGGAAGAGCCGGTATTTTCATATCGTGCCATTGTTTCAGGAGGATGGCTGACTCTGGCATGTCCATCCATATTATAATAACCTGAGCGCCCTTCTTTTTGGCTTCTAGAAGACCCATGGAAAAGTCAGTCGCCCCAGTAGGAAACACTAATGGAGCTCCGAGTACCTGCCAGCCCTTGTCTCCCATGATCTTGGCGAGTAATTCTCCACCGGCGCGGGCATGCGCAACATCCTGAACCATGATGATCAGCTTGTTCAGATTGAATTTTTTCCCGATATCCTCGAGGCAAGGCACAAGATCTCCCGTGACCATCCACTTTGCTTCACCAGATATTCTGAAACAATACTTGAATTTTTCAGGGTTTTCGGCAACTGTAGCATGGTATTTGGGAGTCAGAGAACCTGTTGTCAGGATTGAAACCTTTTTGTTCTTGACCAATAATGGCATGGCCGCAAGCGCAGCCTCGGACCTGACAGGACCGCCAATAATGAAATCCGCCTTCTTCTCCAGGATAAGCTTCTCAAGGGCCAGCAACGCCTCGCTGACAGGAACTCCCGGTTCCAGGTCCCTGGTGTCTATGACCTCGACAGAGAATTTTCTCTTTTCATTGCCAACTTTTACACCACCAGCTGCGTTGATTTCATCTACGGCCAGTTTTATGCCTCGCTCCGCGGCCCATCCATAAAGGAAGGCTGTGGACAGAGGCGCCCCCAATACTATCGGCTTGTCGGCCCAACAGTTAAATGACCCAAACACAACCAATAGGATGGCAAAAAGGATTGTTAAGAAACTTCTGATTCTGAGCTTCATGCTGCCGCTCCTTTCTATAGAGAAACTTATGGCGATAATAGACATGAAAACATCGGCGTGTCAGCGGATGTGTTATCTCTAAATCTGATTTTTTAGTGCCTTACGTTAGTTTATGGGTCAGATAAGAATTGGTTATCTTGTGCCTTGCGTCTTTGGCTGTATGAAATACCTGCTTACACCTAAACGGAACAGTTGAATATTTGCGGAGAAACTATGAATATATGAAGTATGCTTTTGTTCATTATGGCGAACTCTGGTTCTTTCGTAGGCGCATACTAACGGCTAACATAATCCAAATCTGGACTACTTGTCAATGGCCTGAGAAAACAAATTTTGCATGCAGTGATTTTATATTTGTTTTTGTGTCGTCAACTTGAAGTTGGTTAAAACTTCAACAAGGCGAACAAATTGTTGGGACTAATAGTTTTATTATCCATGCATTGCCTGAGAACATCGATCAAGGCGCCGGTCTTCAAGCGAAGACTGACACCTTGTTTTTAGATCCGCTCATTTATTTTTTTCAAAGAAGAACTGTTCAGGATGAATTGGCCCGGGGTTTGGATATATCCAGCTCTGATAATCTTTTTCCGGAACATTTCTCATGTCATTCGCCACTACGTAAAAGTCAGGCGGCTGATAGATCAGTCCTATTACCCACAGGTTGTCACGGTTGGCCTGAATGATTTTTGAGAAGAGACTCTTTTTTTTCTCTTGTGTTGGCGAACTGATTATCTGGTCATAGAGGTTCATTTGGTTTTTTATGATTTCAGGAGGTTCCTCTCCGTGCTTTCCGCGTGTTTGGTACCACTGTCCGTAACTGGGAGCATTCAGACTTTCTGAACTAAAGGGAAAATACCATCTGGGTTCAAGCAGGCATTCTAGCCCCCCGTCACCTGGCCACAAGGCTATTTCATGAGCCGCCGACTGCGTTCTCTGCCTGAAAAGTTCTCTTGTTTCGGATTTTATAGCTGTATCAATTTTAAGTTTTTTCATGTCGGAGGCGACTATTTCAGCGATATCGACCCAGGTCTGTATGGAGGCCATGACGTCGAGACAAATCTGCAATGGTTTGCCATCAGAACGAATGCGGAATCCTTCGGGTCCAACTTTAAGACCCATCTCATCCAGAAGCTTATTCGCCAGATCCGTGTCGTGTTTCAGATATGCCGATTCATACGAACTGTCAAAAAAGTCAGATTCTTTCAAGGGAGCAGCCTGTCGTGGAGTGGCCTTACCTCTGAACACTATTTCATTTATCTCGTTTCTGTTGACAGCGTGTGATAGAGCTATTCTGAATCGCCTGTCAGACAGTATCTGTCTGGTGACGGGGTCCGGATGATTGAGATTCGGGGCCAACAGCATCCCGACGGACGCGGTGGAAAGCTTTGGAACAAGACGGTATTTTCCGGAGGACTGCTGCGCCAGAAGCATAACAGCGTTGTTCATGCCACCCAGATGTTGTGCCTGAAAATCTATCTCTCCGGCTACGGCCTTAAGCACTATCATGCTTGCTTCAGCCTGAATGGCTGATGTTATCTTGTCTATGTACGGCAATTGATTGCCCGCTGTATCAACTTTCCAGTAATAGGGATTTCTCTCAAGCACAAATAGTTTGGAAGGGGCCGGGGTGACTGTGATCCAGGCTAGCAACGATGGCATGTCGCAGCTCACGAAGAGCGACTGCTGAAGACTTGACACCTCGGAAAAAAGACGAGTCCACGATGACGATTTCTTTTCCTTCAACAAGGCCTCAAGTTCTTCCGATTGCGCATATTTGGCGTGAAATCGCTTCAAGTAGTGTTTGGGTTTTGTTACCAGCGCCATGCCATGGGGGCAAGCAAGGTTTTCCAGGAATAGTCCATATGGTTTGTCAAATTCAACGCTGAATGTATAGTCATCAATCTTGTCAACTTTCGGAATTAAGCCTGAGGGGGCCAGCCATCCCGGAGGTGACGGTGACAGTTCTGTATTAAAAGCCACATCACTGAGGGCAAAGATCACATCATCCGCAGTAAACGGCGCCCCGTCAGACCACCTGACACCCTTTACAAGTCTAAAAGTATATTTGGCTCCGTTTTTGTCTATTTCCCAACTTTCGCAAAGATTCGGCGCTATACTGAAATCAGGCGTCCACCTGACCAATGGATCGTACAGAACTTTGCGGATGGATGACAGGTCAGACAATCCGGTGTAAGCCCTTCGCCACACGCCTCCGTAGTGGCCGACTTTCTCAGTTGGTTTTACAACTGCAGGCGATGGCGGCAACCTTTTTTCAACCGGCGGTAATTTTCCCGCCTTCACTGCAGCGGAAAGCGTGGGCGCCTCCTGGAATGCCAGGGCCAACTGGCAGGATAGCAAACAAAACGACATTGCGGCCATTATCAACCATGTTGTCAACCGTTGCTCCGATACAATCCTTCTCATTGTGTTTCCTCATCCGATCCGGGAATTTCACTAAATGGAGTTCAAGGGCTTCAGCGCCTGGATTTCCTGAATTCCTACTGGCGTTGTGTGATTCCTTAACCCCCGCTTGACCAAAAAACAGACTTGAGAAATAGTAAATACGAGAGTATAAATACATGGATGGATAGCGCTTTAAATTCATGGAATTTAGCAATGATACACATCCATGTGAGCTGAAGGTCAACACGGTCTGCCGATGAGTGAACCATGCGGCCTCCGAGCGAAAATACAGGTTAACCGAGGCTAGTTAGATGCCGGTCTCCACTGGAGAAACAAGATAATGTCAATTCAGAAACATGAATTCGATGGACAATTTGTTCTGTCAAAGTCAGAAGAATATCTGCCTGCTAAATGGCAGACAAAGCAAATAGGAAATTGGTTCCTTGCAGTTCACCATGTTCTACCATTGATCGAAATCCACCAGGCTGATGGCACACCAGCCGGTTGGTTACTAGGACATCCTATCACAGACAAACGGGAATTGCTAAGCTCTAACGTAACACTGGACAACAAATTTCTCTCTCCTGAGGAATTCGAATCGTGGGTGTGTTCCTTGTCAGGAAGATTCGTATGCATCTACCTTTCGAGGGCTGCGAAAAGACTGTATCTGGACTCGTGTGGTTCCCTGGCCGTAGTTTATTCGATTGATCATAATTCCGTGGCCTCCACAACCACATTACTTGCCGACATGAACTCCGACGGGGATCATGAACTGATCAGGACTCTGGGTATGCCGGACAGTGACGCCTGGTTTCCCTCCGGACTGACGCCGATGAGAAATGTCAGGCGACTGCTGCCGAATCATTATCTGGATCTTGATGACTGGGTTTGTGTGCGGCATTGGCCCAGAAAATCGGATCTTTCTGTTCCGACCGACTTCCCTTCAACGGTTCAAACCGTTGTTGAATGCCTGAAAAAGAACATCCTATCTGTTTCAGAAAAATACCCTCTTCAAATGTCTCTAACAGCTGGTCGTGACAGCCGAATGTTACTGGCATGCAGTCGGGAGGTCCTTCACAGAATCAAGTTTCACACAGGTGTCTGGGTTCCATCGGGTGTCGACAGTGAAATAGGCAGGCAACTGGCAAGGAAGCTGAAACTCAACCATGTTACATTGAGTGTAAAGCTGGCTCGCAAAGAGGAACTGGATGATTGGCAGATTCGGACCGGGTATTGTGTCTCTGGAGAAATATGGAGGATTCACCCGACTTCGAGGAAGATAGACCCACATAGGGCATTCTTACCGGGTTGCGCCGGAGAAGTAGGAAGAGCTTATTACTGGCGTGACGGAGATGAAAACCAGAACTGCCTTACAGCTCGGGACGTTTTGGCGCGGACCAAACTTCCAGCGTCAGGCAAGATCCTTGATCAGACTGAAGCCTGGCTTGACGAGATAAAAGAATTTGACTGGAATGTTATACTGGATCTGACTTACATCGAACAACGACTGGGTTGCTGGGCCGGTCCCCTACAGTACGGTCAGGATGGCATGCACCAGGCAAGACTTTTCCCATTTAATGACAGGGCCATTTTCAAGGCCATACTTAATTCACCGGTGGAGCCTCGCAGGAGGCAAATGCTGGCTGAAGACATTTTGGAATCTGAGTGGCCCGAATTACTTGATCTGCCATTCAACAAGCTGACTGGAACGGCCGGTTTGCTTCAAGCTGGTAGAAATGTGGTTTATTCGATAGCTTCTGAAAGGTTCAGGGAGTTTTATGACCAGGTATATGCCTGGAAATTTCAAGCATGCTGACTTTCATTTCGAGGACGGGGGAGCCTCTCCCGTCCCACTGTCAAATTTCAAAAAACTCCTTGAATTTCAAAGCGCAAAACTTGCACATGTTGACGGCAATCTGTGGGTACACTCTTATTACACCCTGAAACTGACTCTGAGGTAACACGAAAGTCTGAGTCGGCTCTGCGGCCACACACGTGACTTGGACCGGCAGGTTGGTAAACATTCCAACGAATCCCAGAAATGAACCAGCTCCAATGCTGAATTTCAGTGTCTGTCGTGAAGTGTTGTAATTTTTGTAAACCCTGACCAGACCAGAGGTTATTAAATAAATTGAGTGGTTTTCAGATCCTTCTTCCAGGATGGCTTCGTTTGCATCAAAATCCCTGACCTCAGTTACCGAAGCTAGAGCGTGAAGTTCCCGAATGGTCATTCCCTCGAAAATAGAGAACATTTTCAACATATCAATAATTTCGAGAGTATTAATCATTTTTCCCCCTTCCAGTTCAGACGGTTTCATGATCGATAATGCAGCATTTTTTACAAGTTCGTCATTATCTGTGAGCCTGGATTGAATGACGGGAGTAAAAGACTCATCTGGCCAAAGATCGCTGATTGACATTACGGCAAGCAACCTCGTCAAAGGATCCTCGGACTGCGCAAGAAGAGTCAGGGTTCTGGTAACGGTATCATCTCTGATTAGCAGCAGCATCGATCTGCCGAGTTCGATCTTCCTTTCAAGGGGGATTTCATCCAGAAGTGGAATCAGATAACAGACTACGTCCTTACTCACCGTACTTTCCAGCAATTCGACCGCTATGGCCGCCTTGTCAGATTTTATGGCGTCGTACATCAGCCTCATGTCTGAATGGTAGACCCAAAGACCGTAGAAAATGAGCCTGAGTATCTCCTCATTGGTTTCTTCAAGGTATTTCATAAGCATCCGGATATTGTGGCTACTATTAACAGTGCGTAAACGATTTATGTGAATTAGGTTAGTGTACACTTCGGTGACAGCCATATTCAAATGCACATTGTTTTCAAACTCGTTAATTGAATACGAAAGTCGAATGACCTCCAGTATACCCTGTTTTCCTCTCCAGTCTGCGGTAATGAGGGAAGCTTCCAGGTAAGGCAACACGTGTTTGGGATATCTTCTCAGGGTATCAACGCTGGAGCTTCTGATCCTATCGTTCTGGTCAGACAGCATCAAAACGAGTTTTGTCACGGCCCTGAAGTCATGATGTTTTGAAAAAAAAGCAATTGCTTCCAGCTTGGCAGATTCGGATTCATCATGCAGTAAGTCAAGGGCATCGTCCGCATTCACAATGGAAATTGGCTCACTTGATCTTTCATCGGAATGCAATTCAATGGCTTGATGAAATAGGCCATTCCTGTTCGAAAAATGGCCAAAATGTATTGGCGCTTCAGACTGAGATGTTTCTGGCTGACTTCCGTCATGAGTCAAAACCTGTTTGAGGACATCCTTGTAAACTGACCTGAACTGGAGCGTTTCGGTGAGCAGTATAAGAGACAGCGCCAGCCCCACGTAGGACATGTCCCTGGCGTCCAGGAAAGGCTTGGACAAGAGCATGAAAACTGAGCCGGCAAACATGCCGATTTTGAGCACGCTTCCACGGATGAATGTCCTGCTCCATGTCTGCAAGTGTTGAGGAACGATGCTGTAGAGAACCTTGTTAACCGGACCGGCTACCGCTCGTTGAATCAGGATGTTTGAAAACTGACCGTAAGCTGCCACGAATATGTTGAAGGAATGAGGCAGGATCCCAAAAACAGCGGTAAAATTCATAGGACATAGCAATGAAGCGGTAGGAAGCCCGAACCATGTTAGAAAATTTGAAGAGAAAAAAAGCACCAGGAAGGTCACGGTGGTTGTCAAGCCTCTGAAAATGCTGAAAAAGGTTATCAGAGACTGTTCATCGGTAAAGGAGTTGTTGGCAATAGTATTGAACTGGAAGAAAAAAATGGGCAGCAGTATGTTTGGTATCAAGCCCGTGATGATAAGGTATTTGATGATGGGGTATTTTTTCATGAGTCCGGGAACCTGGCGCAGTCGAACCTTTGATCTGGCTGTATGCCCATAAATTCCCACTTTTTCAGAGGATCCGAGTACCCGAGCTCCGGTCTTGAGCATGTAGGCGCCAACAAGCAGGTATATGGCGCCGAAGATCAGCAAAACATAGGTTTCTCCTGCTAACGGCATCAACAATCCGGTGGAGAAGCTCCCAACAATAGATCCAAGGAGCTGACTCGCAGTAATCAGTGGAAAAATTCGCTTGCCCTGACGCGCGTCGAACAGGTCGCCAGCCATGTTCCAGATGTGGACAAAAAGAACGGAATCAATAAGTAGCATCAACTGGTAGATGAAGGGATAAACCAGCCGTGATCCCGACGAAATCATGAAGATAAAAACCGGGGACAAAAATGCGCTTACAATGAGAAAAATCGAGAGGACGATGCGATCCGGGTAAGACTTCAGGATGCGATCTGTAACAGCGAAAAAAACTACCGTCAGCGCCGCGTTGATTACCAGCATCAACGGTATGGCCTCTGGCCCGTAACGTTTCAGAAAGGTCGTGTCAACAAAATTCCTGAACAGGGCGGTGACAAAAAACAGGGAAAAGCAGACTAAACCAATCCACACAAGTTTTTGGTACTCGTGATGAAAGACGTTCAAGTACTTTTCCACCAGGACCCGCATCCAGTTTTTCCGTGTGAAGCCAATGACGATCAAAAATGACTTATCAATTGTACGTGTGTGGAGACAATAGACTCCTTGATATTAACTCTGACAACTGATGATACCACCGGGTGAAATTTAGAAAAAGAGAAAGAGACCATTTGCCAGATAAATGAATCCCCCTGCGCCCAAAAACAAACCGAGAATCCACAATGGTTTTTTCTTCATCACGCTGGCTATTGACGACAACAGGATAGCAAGTTGCAATAGTATGACAGCGATTCCAAACTGCTGGGAATGAACGGAAGCTTCATCCCGTTCTTTTTCCAGGGTAAGAGCCTGTTTCTGAATGTCTGCTTTTTCAGCTTCGTATCTCTTGATGCTAGTCCCGTAAGATTCTATTCTTTTCTCAAATTCGGTGACAACCTCTTTGGAGGTCGTTGCAGGCATGATTTTGAGGTCGGTCTCCAGCTTTTCCTTTTGAAGCTCGTAGAGATAGCCTTTTATGCTCTTGGCCTGGTAATAGGCCCACTGGTTTGATGCCTGGGTCTGTTTCAGAATGCCCCTGTTCGAATACTTTCCCACACTCAGAGTTGACAGCGTTGCTCCCAGAGCCAATAGAACGGTGGTCAGCGCCAGGAAATTCAACCATTTGTCTTTATCGCTACTCATGCGCGTCTCCTTTGATTGAAATAGACCAAAAAACGCATTTTTCTACTCAAAGCGGAGAATATAGTCAAGACGATGATGAAACAGAGTTGAAGGCTCTTGATCCAAAGTAAGAGTATTAGAACAAAAAGCTTTTAAATCCGATCGTTGAAGAGTAAAATGCATTTTCATAATTCAATAAGTGAGGCTAGTTCCGTATCATGCCGGGGGCTGATCAAACGAAAATTTCAGGTCTTGTACTCAAGGCCATCAGGGTTGAGAATTCAGCCAAATCTCCAGGTGCATGTTGATGAGTACAGCTGCGCTTATACTTTTGGCTGCCCTGTTTGGTCTGACTTTGACCTACTGTCTGATTCCAGTAATGAAGAAAGTTGCAGTTCAGCAGGAAATATTGGCCTTTCCGGGCGGTAGGCGCAATCACCAGAAACCTATCCCGATGCTTGGTGGGGTGGCGATATTCATACCTCTTCTCGTGACTTTCCTGTTGCTGTTTGTTTCAGACCTGGCCGGCCAGAAAACTTTCAGTCAGGCTCTCCGATTCAAAGTTATATCGCTGTTTTTGGGGTCAAGCTGGATTCTGGTTCTGGGGACCCTGGATGACAAGCTGAAATTGAGCTGGGAGAAGAAGCTTGCTGGTGAGATGCTTGGTGTTTCAATCCTCATCTGGGGCGGTCACACCGTGGGAAACATGACAGTACCTTTCTGGGGTCCTGTAGACCTGGGTTTTTTCGGTTACATCATACTTGCTGTTGCAGTTCTTACCGTAACAAACGCCATAAATCTAATAGATGGCATAGATGGTCTGGCAGGTGGCGTTTGTCTTTTTGCGGCCCTCACAAGTGGAATAATAGCGTATTTCAAGAATGACTTTGTCACAGCCGTTTTGGCGTTCACGTTGGCTGGCAGTCTGGTGGCCTACCTGAAATTCAACTTTCATCCTGCGTCGATTTACATGGGGGATGGAGGTAGTCTCACGCTGGGCTTTTTCCTTAGTGTGCTGGCGACAAGCAACATGGCTGTTTCTCATGGTCAAAGATCCGGTACGATGAGCATGATCATAGCTCCGTTGTTGCCATTTGGTGTAGCGTTGATAGATGTGGCCCTGGCTGTAGCAAGGCGCTGGGTTAGCGGGCGAAAAATCTTCCTTCCTGACGCAGACCATTTGCACCACAGATTCATGGAGGTTTTTGGGAAGCCTCGTCTGGTAGTATCGATTTTCTACATATTTAGCGCCCTGCTGTGCGTCATAACAATCACCATGATCCTGGTTCCTGATTCCAGATATTTGTTTGAGGCCATTTGTCTGAGCTGTTTTTTTCTTATAGTTTCAATGGCTTTGATTCTACGATTGTACCGCATAGATCAGCTGCCGACTGTAATCAGGAACAGACCTGATTTCAAATTCCTGTCTTCTTTCCATACATTCATGACAATGAGGGTTCGCAAAGCGAGGTCTCTCGAAGAGCTATTAAGTCTCATGGAATCAGGTGTCAGAGACCTGGACTTCGACTCGGTGGAGGTCACTGTGCAGGGCCAATGGAGCATGAGCTGGATTAATTCGAGCTGCAAGCATCCTGGTTCATGCAGGAATCACTGTAACCGAGTGTTCAGGGGGTCAACAATTACTGTGAACTGGACCACTCCAAATCATGATAGTCCTAATTACCAGAAGTATCTTGAGCTTGTATGGCACTGGTTTTTGAACCAGTCCGAAAACAAGGCCCGACAGTTACTGCAATCCCAGAAAAATCATGAAACGCCAGTCAGCAAATCCTTACCCGGCAAAAAGTTTTCAGCTCTTTGATCTAATAAAAATATTGATTGATGGATTCTGCCAAAGCTGCTGCGAACAGGACTGCAACCGCAAAATGAGGGGCGAATTCCATTAGGGTCCGGGATTGGCTCATACCTCTTCCAAGACTCAACCTGTATATCATGACACCTGAGCCTGCAAGCCCTAGCGCTATAAGAGTTCTCTGAAAAAAGAGCGTCCAGTCGGGGCTCACAGTGACTACCATCTTCTGGAAGATCTCAAATTGGAATGTCTGCCAAAGCACTATTGGAAAATAAACCCCCAGGTTTATGAAATAATACAAATGAAAAGCCATGAAGCCCGTCATTACCAGAGGTAACATTGCCAACCCGAATTTTGCAAAATTGTCCTTAAACGTTTCTCCAGATATTTTTGATGAAAAATAGGCTGATATCCCAAGCAAAGAGTTAGCCGACACAATGACAGCCGTGAAGAAAATGGTGAACACAACTATGTCCGGCAGACTGATCAAAAAACGGGAAAATTCATCATAGACAAATGACCGCTTTAAGAGATCGCTCATCAAGCCACCAAACATGCTTATCACAAGAAATGCCGTGACGGCTCCAACCTGTTTCATCTCCCAGATTTCTCGTCCTGGTACCCTCAGATTAAGATTAATGGCGCCGTGAGGACAGTTTTTGACACAATTCCCACACATTTTACAGAACCTGTTGCTGCGCAACGACGGAACCATCTGGCCAAACTGGCAACCCTCCCGGTCTTTTGTGCCGACATAGCAATCGTTAGAAACACACTGGGAAGCGCAAACATTTCTGTCAGCCCTGAGTTCGAAGGCAGAAACCTTTGCAAAAACACCCATCATCCCGCCCAATGGACAAAGGTATCTGCACCATGATTGTCGCTCGAAGATAACGGAAAAGACTACAGCGAGCCCAAAGATGGTCAAAAGCAATAATCCGGTATTGAAGGGCGAATTCCGTATGTCAGTCGCTGTTTCCAGCCAGATTATGAAGATAGCTGAAATAAATATTATCCAGTCACTTTTCTGTTTGAGGAACGAGGGAAAGGGAACGTCGAGAGAAATGATCTTTTTTGCCAGGTGGCTTACACTACCCATAGGGCACAATGAACACCAGAAACGGGCCCAGAAGAAAGCTCCAAATATCATTGTGGGCCAGCCGACCGCCCAACTGAACAGACCTCCCAGGTTGTTTACCGGGTCTGCCGGACCCAGGAAAAGCATGATCAGAAGTATGAAAAAAAACGGGGCGGCAGCGCTCTGAAAGATGGCGGGGAACAGCGGGCTTTTAAACGCTCCTCTGACAGAGGAAAACCTCATCAGATTGATCTTTCCGTCACCCTCAATCCTTCTAAGGTCAAAATAAATGTCCTGAGGCCTTAGAACACCGTCCTCGGCAAGCAACACGGCCCTTTTGAGAGTGGTGGCCAGTTCAGTGTCGTTTCCTGGCCATGAATAACTGACGAGTGTCTTGATGGTCTCTTTGGGAAGTGTCTTTACCTCCTTATGGAGCTCCTGGCAGTATTTGTTCACATAATACTGAACGAGCGCCGGAATCTCTTTTCTTCGTTTACGCAGGGGAGGGACATCTATCGAGTGGGACATCAGCCAGTGGAGCAAAGGGTGCTTCTCCTGCGAAATTTCAGAAGCGTCGAGATTCGTGGTTCCTATGAGACGAGTATCGCAATTCTGAAAATTATATCCTCCAAGCTTTCTGAATCTGGAGGTTTTCAGAGTATGCAGCAGGTGTTTCTGCATCACCGGGGTTAACTGCTCAATTCCCCTGACCAGTAATGTTCCTTCCTCGGTTAGTTCCAGGTATCCAGGAGTTTCGACTCTCACTCCACTGTCATTCCTCTTTTCTGTGCCCAGGAAAAGCTTCATCTGAGTTTCAGTCAAATCAGGGGAATGATCAGGAAGCTCACAATAATCTGATCTGTGATCGATCTCGGTTAGTGGTCGGAGCAAATCGAGGAAAAGAAAGACCCTTTTGTGATGGGGACACATCTTGTAAATTGCATGGGCCATGAATTCTTTGCCCACACCCGTCTCTCCCGTGATCAAGACAGGCCAGGGGGAACTGGCCAGTTCATCCAGTTTACGGCCAACTCTTCGTCTTACTGTTTCACTTACAAAATAATCCGGGAACAGGTGATCCTGTTGACTTATGAGGTTCTGGAGGGCTCTTTTCTTGCGGGTATTTTTGTAGACACTCTGGTCCAGGCGAATGACCTTGCGGGCCATATTCCTTAAAATGCTTATTGAGAATTCGGGATTAAACTTCAGAATCTGTTCAAACTCCCTGGCGGGTAGTTCAAACACCTGACAAGGGTCCCTGGATACAACCTCAGAATTGTGGGGAGCCGGTCTACCTGTCAGATAGCTCACTTCCCCTATTATGTCTCCAGGGTAAATAGTCTCGACAGAAATGTCGGCCCCGTCGGTCTCGTGAAAAATGACGTTAGCCCTGCCTGAAACCAAAAAACGGATCATGGACCCGGCATCGCCCGGAGCTACAATGGTATCGCCAGACGCGTAAGCCCGGATTTCGCCCTTGTTCCAGACCATCCTCCTCAATTCGGGGGAAAAATCGGGGAATAGCATGTCCTCTGCTGACGGCAATAGTTGTGTGGCTGGATTTGGCATATTCTGTTAAGTATGATCTTGTAATAATTGAAGATGATCCGGAGTCAAAACAGTCGACGAGGATCAGTCATCCGCCCGAAAGACCAAAACCTCTGGTCAATGAGTGTCTGACAATCCGGTTCATCCTGTGATCCAAATATATCCTAATCTCTCACTGCAGTTTCAATCTTTATTCCGTATTTCTCAATTTTTGCCAGTAGGGTAGGGCGTGAAAGTCCCAACAGTCTGGCAGCCTGTGACCTGTTGCCTGCAGTTAGAGTAAGGGCTTCCGTCATGAGCATCCGTGTAAAATGGTCGATTATATCGCCAAAGATCTTGTCCCCTGCGCCTCCGATCAAGGCTCTACGTATCCACTGGCGGACGGCGTCATCCTCCATACCTTTGGTCAATTCGATGTCGGAAGTTTCAACCTTGATAGCCTGAGAAATTTCTTCATCACTGATAGGAGCCCCTCTACTGAAAATGAGCGCCTTCTGGATAGTGTTACCCAATTCCCTGACGTTTCCCGGCCATGAGTACGTTTCCATAACATTCTTGGCTTCCTGTGTTATCCCCGGACTATTTATGGACATTTCCCGGGCGTATCTTTTCAGGAAGTAATCCGCCAAGACAGGTATGTCGCCTTTGCGATCCCTCAAGGGTGGCAGCTGAAGGGTCACTACTTTGAGACGGTAATAGAGGTCCTCACGGAAGCGCCCCTCTGCCAGGGCTACCTCAAGGTCCCGGTTGGTCGCTGCAATGACCCGGACATCCACTGGGATCGGAGATCTCCCTCCAAGACGCTCTATGCTTTTCTCCTGGAGAAGCCGAAGAATTTTTGCCTGGATGCTGAAAGGCATGTCACCTATTTCATCGAGAAACACGGTTCCGCCGTTGGCCTGCTCTATTTTGCCCATCCTGCGATTAACTGCTCCTGTAAACGCCCCTTTCTCATAACCAAAAAGTTCACTTTCCAGTAGAGTTTCAGGAATGGCGACACAGTTTATGACAAGGAAGGGCTTTTCTGAACGGACGCTGTGTTGATAGATGGCGCGGGCTACCAGCTCTTTCCCCGTTCCGGATTCTCCCCGAATCAGTATGGTGGCCCCAGTGGAGGCAACACGTCCGATCTGTTTGAATACCTCCTGCATGGAACGACTTCTACCAAATATGGCCTGGGTTGAGTCCTTCTCCGGAAGCACGTCCATTTCGATTCTTGAGCGCATGAATCGTCCTGCCTCAAGAGCTTTGTCAATGGTAGCCAGCATTTCCGGTATGTCAAAAGGCTTTAATAAATAGTCGTAGGCGCCCATCTTCGTAGCTTCTATAGCAGTGTCTGTGTTGCCGTAAGCCGTCATGACTATCACAGGGGCTTTGGGCTCTATTTCATGCATCAGCCTGAATGTCTGCAAGCCATCCATGCCCGGAAGTCGTACGTCCATGATGACCAGGTCCGGCTGATCTTTTCTGAAAATTTCCAGACCTGCCTCTCCAGTCGGAGAGATCTTTACATCATGACCTTCAGCCACAAGTAGTTTCTCAAAACTGTGCCTCAGTTGGGCGTCGTCATCGACAATCAGTATGTTTCCCAATTTAAACTCCAGTGACAGGAAGAGTAATCGTGAATGTGGCCCCCTGGCCTTCATGGGAGTCTAGGCCGATTCTTCCTCCATGCTCCTCCACTATTCTGGTCGCTATACTCAATCCCAAGCCCGTCCCTTCCTCTTTGGTGCTGAAAAAAGGTTGAAAAAGTTTATCACTGATTGATGGAGCAATGCCAGGACCATCATCGCTGACCCTTATGACGATACTCTTGGGATGAGCGTTTTTCGAAGGTGGTTCCTCCTCAATGACAATGTTTCCGCCATCCACAATGGCGTCACATGCGTTTACAATCAAATTTACGAAAACTTCCTTAAGCTGGTCCGGATCCGCCGCTATCTGCGGAAGTCTCTGAGATCTCTCGATTCGAACCTTTACGTCATAAGATTCCAGACGATGCCGAAGCAATTGAACAGCCATGTCTACTGCATCAGAAGGACTAATTTTTTGTGTCTTTAATTTGGGTGGCCTCGAGAATTCAAGAAAATTACCCACTATAGTATCTAAATGATGGATCTCTTCGGAAATTACTTCAAAATCTTCTTTCTGGCTGGAACTCAACGATAAGGTGCGCTCCATGGAGAAAAGCCGCATTTTGACAGAAGTGAGTGGATTCCGAATACTGTGGGCAACTCCAGCAGCCAGTTTTCCAACAAGAGCCCATTTCTCGGCCTGTTCAAGATGTTCCCTCGACCACTCCAGCTTACTCTTCGTCTGATCTACATCCGCCATCAGGTTCTCAAAAATTTCACTCAGAGCCTTCACCTCATTTTCTTGTGAGACCCCGGTTTTGCCTGGATTGGTGGCTAAGGCCAACTGTCTGATCGGTCCCAGGACCTGTTTGATGAGCATGTAAGCCAGGGACAAGCCCAGAACAAGAACCATGAACAGGCCAGCAAATGCTGATGCGTTTAGAAACACTGCCCGGTCACGTATCTTCTCCTGGGCTAATGATATCCTGTCCGCATAGGCGGAGTTGAATTGTCTACAAAGCCCGATAATCTTGAAAAACTGCTCCCGAACAGTTTTGTGAAGTTTGTATCCCTCGTCTCTCAGACCTTTCCTGTAGAGTTCGACAACCTCATCTCTGGAAAGACTGTATCGTATGTATAAAGAATCGACTTGATTAAGTATTTCTCGTTCCTTCTCGGTCACAGCCCACTGCCTGGCGCGCTTTAGCCACATTTCAAAAGCTTCATGATGCTTGTCAAGTTCATGAAGCCAAGCATCATCATTATCCTGAAAGAAATATGTGACATACCCTTTTTGCATCACAAGCGCGTTCTCAAGTTCCTGAGCCGCCTGCATTGCCGAAACATCGGTCTCGAAAATATTGTTTATAAGGCTATCTATCTTGAAAGTGTAGGTAATGGATATCATAGCTCCGGCCGCGGTTACCGCTACCAAAGTTGACAGGACTATCAAAATTCGGGTCTGAAGACTGATTTGTCTCCACATCTGCGTCCCAACCTCCGTGTCTTTGGAAGACATACTAACCAGTAAATAAAAACAGCCTCCTGAGTAATAAAAAGATGCCGTTGACGCTCAGGCAGGTTAGTTCAATCCGGCATCCAAGGCAACTTCAAAACAGAAACTCAGTCTAGTCATTTATACTACATTGTTTGAGTCAAAAACATAATTCAATCGCCATAATTTTGCCTGTCGGTAAATTCGGCCATGCTCAATACAGGGATTGCGTCAGGTTGCTCAATGGCGCCAGGGGATGCGCATAGCTGGCTCAAATTTTTCGCGCGCATGTACGGTTGCGAGGTACGTGAAGATAAGTAAATAATCCTGGTGAAGGTAAAAAAGTGATCGTAAACTAATCAGCGATGTCTGGAGAGTTAAATACGGAAGCTTTAGAATGGTTTGACAGGCAGAATCAGCAACCGCCTCGAAGGTCTTTGACTTAACCAAAAAAGGGCGCCTTGGGGCGCCCTTTAATCCATTGTCAGCCAACAGTTCAGGAAGCCAAAGCCCTGCCCTCATTGAAGGCTTTCAGGTTGATTTCAACCAGCTTTGGTTTTAGGGATTCCTTCAAGACCGCTTCATAAGTCTGTACGGGTATGTCCAGGAAATTCGACAAGACTCCAAGGAAAACGACGTTTATGACTTTGGGGTTGCCAATTTGCCGGGCTACCTCAGCGCCGTTTACGATGATGGATTTTGGAGCTTTTTCTTTAATCTTTTCCGTTATTCCCGATGGGTAATCCTGTTGACCTGTAAAAACAGCGGGCGGCAATATTTTCTGGTCATTAAGAATTACCTGCCCGGTCTTGGACAAATAAGGAAAATATCGCAGCGTTTCTATCTGTTCGAAAGAGAGAAGCACGTCAGCCTCTCCCATCTTGATTATCGGAG
>CAZIVV010000101.1:0-3247 GCA_964542775.1 uncultured Desulfomonile sp. | reverse complement strand
ACCTTTGCAGGCATAATGTATTTTTGTTAAGTTGTACATATTGTTTTGATGGAAAGATCCCTCAAGACATATCCCGGATCCGGATTAACCCGGATGGGCGTTCATATGACAAAAGTTCAATCCGTAGTGGTTAATTTCCTTAATTCCAGGAGTTCTTGAGAGGTATGCTCGCGCAAGGCGCTCATACCTGAAAACTGTTTTTGAATTCCCTACCGACACATGTCACTTGACAAAAATGTTGTGGCAAAGGACATATGATTTGGCATGACAGCCCAAATCGAGGCCGCGGTTAATCCTACGAAGGAGAGGCTAATGGCGACAACCATGCTCAAAAAGGTACCAACTGGAATCGCTGGATTCGATGAAATCACCGACGGTGGATTGCCTCAGGGTCGGACTACACTGGTTTGCGGTTCAGCAGGATGTGGAAAGACGCTGTTTGGAATGGAGTTTCTGGTTCGCGGAGCAACCCTTCATGACGAACCAGGGGTCTTCATGGCTTTCGAAGAGACTGAAGAGGATCTCAAAAAGAACTTTGTTTCTCTTGGGTACGATCTACAGGAGTTGATGGACCAAAAGAAGTTGGCGATTGACCACGTCCGAATAGACCGAAGTGAGATTGAGGAAACGGGGGAATATGACCTGGAAGGCCTGTTCATTCGTTTGTCTGCCGCAATTGACAGGGTAGGCGCAAAACGGGTGGTCCTGGATACCATTGAAGCTCTTTTTTCCGGTTTTTCCCATGAAGGAATACTCCGATCTGAACTGCGCAGGCTTTTCAGATGGCTTAATGACAGGGGAATGACGGCTATAGTAACCGGTGAGCGAGGAAAGGAAACGATCAGCCGCCATGGCCTGGAAGAATACGTGGCCGACTGCGTGATCATCATGGATCACCGGGTTGTAGGTCAGATTTCCACAAGACGATTGAGGGTGGTCAAATACAGGGGCTCAGCACATGGAGCCGATGAACACCCGTTCCTGATTGTTCCGGGAGGAATCTGGCTGGTTCCCATAACATCTTCCAGACTGAACCATCTGGTTTCTGAAGACAGGATGTCCACCGGCATCGAGGCTTTGGACAACATGCTTGGAGGAAAAGGATATTACAGAGGTAGCTCTGTCCTAATTTCAGGAACCGCCGGCACAGGGAAAACGAGTGTAGCTGCACACTTTGCCTCTGCAACATGCAGCAATGGAGAAAGAACTCTTTTCGTGGCTTTTGAGGAATCCCCACTTCAAATAGTGCGAAATATGAAATCCATAGGTATTGATCTCGACCGTTGGCTGGAAAATGGTCTGCTGAAGTTCCATGCGATCAGACCATCCCAGTACGGCCTCGAAACTCACCTGTCCACGATCCATAAAGCGATCGATGAATTCAAACCATCAGCAGTCGTGATAGACCCAATTTCCAGTTTTCTTCCAATTGGGAACTCATTTGAAGTAAAAGAGATGCTGTTACGACTGGTAGATTTTCTCAAAAATAATGGTATCACGACGCTTTGCACGGATCTGACACATGGTGGACTCTCGTCAGAAAACACCGATGCAGGAATGTCCTCGCTCATGGACACATGGGTCCTGCTCAGATCCCTTGAATGTAACGGCGAACGTAACCGGACAATCTACATAGCTAAATCGAGGGGCATGGGACATTCCCACCAGATTCGGGAGTTCTTGTTGACAGATGAGGGCGTCGAGTTGGTCAATGTTTATGTTGGGACGAGTGAAGTGCTCACAGGTTCTGCTCGCTTCGCAAGAGAGGCCCAAGAGAAAGCTGAGGCTCTGGAGCGCATACAGGAGATGGATCGCAAGAGGGTTAACCTGGAACGAAGACGACAGATTATTAACGCTCAAATCCTCGCCTTACAATCCGAATTCGAAGCAGAAGAGAGAGAGGTCAACCGATTCATTGAACAATCCAGTTCCAAAGAAGATTCTTTGGCACAGGTTCAGGATGATCTGGCACGGATTCGCAAAGCGGACAAATGATTGATTGACAGGTTCTCAAAGAGCGAACATCAAAGGAAGCTATCATTGGATACACTGCATGAAAATAACCTCAGCAATGGAGCCGATCAAAGGTTTTGGAATCTGCGTTTATACGTTGCGGGCCAAACCCATAAGTCTATTGTAGCATTTGACAATCTCAAAAGAATATGTGAAACCCATCTCGCGGGAAAATACAACATTGAAGTGATAGATCTTTTAGAAAAACCACAGTTAGCGGCTGGTGATCAAATTATTGCTCTTCCCACTTTGGTTAGAAAACTGCCTGAACCAATCAGGAAGATTATAGGGGATCTTTCCAACACCGAAAAAGTGCTGGTGGGATTGGATTTGCGTTCGGTTACTCCAAGGGACCGGGAAACATAATCATGAATCAAAATGAAATAATTACAGTGACTGACAGGCTTGCAGAGGCATCTAATTCAGCCAGGAATGATATATACCTACTGCGCCTGTATGTGAGCGGTCAGACCAGTAGATCCGTCTGCGCCATCGAAAACCTCAAACGGTTGTGCGAGGATTACTTAAAAGGCCGTTACGAAATTGAGATCATTGACATCTACCAGCAACCGGAGCGTCTCAAGGATGAACAGATCATTGCAGTGCCAACCCTGATTAAACAATTGCCGCCTCCGGTGCGTAAAGTTATTGGGGACCTGTCCGATACCGAACGGGTTCTTGTAGGCCTAGCTCTGCTGACCAACGATTAATATAGCCAGGTGTCAACGATGAACAGCCAACAAAAAACGTACGAGGAACTCTCTGCCGAATTGCAGGAGTTGCGGTTGCGTCTGCGAGAAGCTGAAGATACTCTGGATGCGGTTCGATCCGGGGCTGTGGACGCCCTGGTTGTGTCAGGGTTTGACGGCCCCAAGGTCTTCACTCTCTCAGGGGCTGATGAGATATACAGGATTTTTTTTCAGGAGATGGCCGATGGCGGGTTGACGGTCAATGCCCAGGGAACGATTCTTTTCTCCAATCAAAGGCTTTCGGAAATTCTTGGATCGCCTTCTGAAAAGCTGCTGGGTGATCGCTTTCAGCATTTCATAATATATGACGATATTGAGGCCCTTGAAGCGGCCCTGAAAAAAGTTTTTAAAGACAAGACCAAAGCCGACATTGTTTTGCGCACTAATCAGAACAAGATTGTTCGCTCAAGTATTGTCGCCATTGAGCCTCGAAATCCCTCATCTGGACAATCAGCCTGTATAGTGGTTGCCGACATTACCGAGAG
>CAZIVV010000100.1:0-7163 GCA_964542775.1 uncultured Desulfomonile sp. | reverse complement strand
CCCACTGACTCACTGAAGGGCAGATTTTACGGGGAATACACCTATGACTGGAAATACGGACCCGAATATGATCCCAGGAGTCATCGTTTCTACGTGACATGGCGACATGATCAGGAGGTCTTGTCCAGTCTCAGGATGAAGGCCAACGCAAACTGGGTTTCCGATAGAAACTATTTCGAGTTCTGGGGCAGCCGTTTCGATAAAAGACTCAGAGTCAGGTATCTGGAATCAAACGCTATTTTGTACAGCCAGTCAAACAGTTTCCTACTTCAGGCCGAGGCCAGGCATTTCGACAACCTCGATGTTCCGGACAACGCAGTGACGGTCCAGAACGCCCCCACATTGACAGGCACCCTGTTCACCAGGCAAGCGCCATACAGTCCTTTTTTTATTAACACCAGTCTTGTATATGACAATTTTCACGCCCCGCGAATGAATCAGGAATGGCTCGGTTCCAGGCTCCAGTGGGATTCAAGGCTTTCCTTGCCTGTGTCACTCGGGCCTTACCTCAAGTTTGAGCCTTCAATGACATATTTTGCCAAGGCTTACGCAGCGGACTACTATGAAAACAACCGCAGCGTGAGTTCAGTAAATGCGCTGAGGACCGACCTGTACCAGATAAATGCAGACGCATTTACGGACATTAGTTCTATTTACTCGGGATCGGCGCTCGGTTTCCAGAGAATCAAGCACAATATCCGTCCCAGGGTCGTGTGGACTTTTAGGCCTTTCAGAAGCTCACAGACCTATCCTGTCTTTGATGACTCGGACCGCATGGACCAGGTCAGCCTCATAATGGCGGAATTGAGGCAGACGTGGACCGGTAGGCTCGGACCAAACGAATTCATGGATTTTGCCTCGTTTAGCATTTCACAGGGTTACGATTTCAACAACACTCGCACCCCCATCGACCCGTTCGGACAGAGTTACCTCAGCAAATCTCACCTGACAAACATGCAGGCCGAACTGACCATTAAACCTCATTCTCTTCTGGATCTAAGGGCTCAGGCCGAATATGACCCTGTCATGAACAGAGCCAGAAGCTACAGTGTGAATTTTGGTTTGATGGATCACCGGGGTGACACTTTTCAGATACTCCATCAGTTCGCCGAAGATAACCGAAATGAAGACCTTAACCGTCAGACCAACCTTAATGTTCAGTTCAAGGTCACCTCGTCACTGGACATCTTTTTTGAAAACCAGTATTCACATCAGTTCAATTTCGCGTATTTTACGAGTGTAGGGCTTAGTTATCATCCTCAATGCTGGAGCGTCCTGCTGAAGTATTCCGAGACCAGGGATCAGAATCCTTACACCCAAAAGATCCGGGAACCGGACCAGACTGTGTTTATGACGGTGTCCCTTTACGGGCTGGGGCAAGTCTATAAATTTACCAGAGACTGGAGCGAACTCCTCGGAGCCCCTGCGGAATCATCCGACACCCAGGCTTTTTAATCAGATTTCGTATATGCATGGCCGGCGCTCCGGAAAATGAAGTCCAATGCACAACAAAAAATTACCTGTCGAAGAAGAATCAAGCGTTAACCTAAATGAGAGGAAGCCAGTTGATGAGCTGGTGATGCGCAGCGGTTCGGATGTGTTTAAATTTGCCGGCTATTTGATGAACCTCCTCAACGAGCGTGAGTTGGGGCTTGAGGTATACGGCCAGATACTTGACTATCTTATACATTTTTTGGGGATTGGAGCTGCGGCAATACGGCTGAAACTGGGGGAAGATTTTCCTTTCTTTGTCACCCGTGGATTTTCCGACCGGTTCCTGGAGGAGGATAATTTTATCTGTTTGCGGGACCAATCCGGAAATGTAACCCTTACAGAAACGGGCTGTCCAAATCTGATCTGTTTCTGCGGGGCTGTCCTGTCTCAGGATGTTCACGCCTCGGACGTCAAGTTGACCGGTCATGGCATCTTCTGCGCAAATGGGGCCGATGAGTTGAATCCGGCCGGTAAGGGCATCCATGTTAAGTCCGCAGCAATAAGATGTTTCATGGATGGTTACACGGCCCTTTGCCTGACTCCCGTCAGATCGAGTTCAGGAATTTCGGGACTGTTGATACTTGCGGACACTAAGCCGCTGAGATTGACACATGAGTTGAATACGCTACTTCAAATTCTCTCATTCGGCATGGGCGCAGCATTTGACCGGCTTCTTCCATCGACTACTCGGCAGAATGAAACATCATCAGTCAACGAAAGGTTATTTCAAAATATATTCGGTCTGGGGCCCGTCGGGATTGCCGTAGCGGATACCATCGACTACCGCTTCATCAAGGTAAATGAACGTCTGTGTGAAATAGTGGGTTATAGCGCTCAGGAACTCGCCGAATTGACCATTCTGGACCTGATTCACCCTGAAGACGAAGCTAATGAACTGAAAATATTCGAAGACCTTCTCATTGGTCGTATGACCTCCCTCAGTTATGAACGACGCCTGGTCCGGAAAGACAAAAAGCCGGTCTGGACGCGGGTCACCGTATTTGTGTTGTTCAATGGACCCGATCAGCCCCCAATGGCGGTGGGCATGGTCGAAGATATCGATCAGTTAAAGATTTTCCAGGACAGGTTTGAGTCTCTAAAAAAGACCGGGGAATCAAGGCTGCTCGAGTCAAAGTCGCAACTGACGTCTCTAAAAAAAGAACTGGAATCCGGATCATCCCAGAGAAAAGCTCTGGAGGCCGCCTTAAAGGATCTCAACACAAGATTTGAAGCCATGTCAGAAGCGGCGGGCGACATTGTTTTCTTCAAAAATAAAAAGCTGAATTACACATATGTAAATTCCACCATGGCCAAGACCTTTGGCCGGAGTCAGAGAGAGATCATCGGAAAAACGGCTTACGACCTGTTTTCCGTCCAGTCGGCTGAGCAGATAAAGCACATTGATATGCGAGTGATAGCCGGGGAGACTGTCGAAATGGAGTCGGTCCACTGGATTGACGGGGCTCAGACCTACTTTCAGGAGCTTAAAACCCCTGTTAAGGATTCAGCCGGAAAGATAGTCGGTATTATGGGACTGGTAAAAAACATAACGGAACGTAAAAAGGCTCAAAACATATCCGGCGCCAGCTCACTCGATTATCCCTCTCCGGCCATGCGGACCACCATGGAGAAAGCGGCTTTTGCAGCGGACACCGACAGTATAGTGCTATTCCAGGGAGAAAGCGGTTCAGGTAAGGATCACGTCGCTCGATGGATTCATGAACATTCAAAGAGGTCTTCAGGACCGTTTCTCGGCATCAACTGCGCAGCTCTCCCTCATGAACTGGCCGAGTCTGAACTCTTTGGACACGAACAGGGCGCCTTTACCGGCGCAAAGGGTAGAAAACGGGGACTGCTAGAGCTTGCCGAGTCCGGAACCCTGCTGCTCAATGAAATAGGGGAACTATCTCTCACACTTCAGGCAAAGCTCCTCACATTCCTGGATACGCGCAGCTTCATGAGGGTCGGAGGCGAAAAAAGCATCAAGGTCAACGCCAGGATAATGGCAGCCACTCATAGGGATCTAAAAGAAGAAGTCGCTGAAGGCAGATTCGAAAGAGCCCTCTTCTACAGGCTCAATGTATTCTCCATCGCCATCCCCCCACTCCGCGAACGCCTCGATGATCTGCCGATGCTGACCCAGGAGATGATCACAAAACTTGCCCAGGAAATTCAGCTTCAGGATATTCCCGAGATTACAGCAGAGACTGTCTTCAAGCTCGCTCAATATGACTGGCCCGGTAATGTCCGCGAACTAAGGAATGTCTTGGAACGCGGTTTGATGCTCTCACGCGGACCTCAGTTCGTCCTGCCTGCCCCTCTGGTTGACGGAGTCGAATCCTGGAGCCACAGGATAACATTTCCAGAACAAAAGGATTTGAGCCATCTGATGAGGGAAATCAGGATAAACCTATGCAATGAGGCTCTGCGCCGAAGCTCGGGCAACAGAAGTAAGGCGGCGTCATTACTGGGTATTTCCAGAGACGCCTTTTATCGTTACCTGAAGGAGCGCCCCTCAATGAGCGAAAATAAGACGGAGTTTAGCAATTAATGAGCGAAAATAAGACATATCCGTTCGTGTAACTAGTTATTATTACTAAATAGACTTATTTTATGTCATATTATCGCGCATCGATGGCTTGGGGGATGGTTTATGTCTTTGTCCCCCATATTTTTGTCTCATACTGTAACATATTAAATTGTTTACGTGTTTATGTTAATTGTCTGTTGTCGTCCAATGTGGCGCCGAATGTGCAACATTATGGGCATTGGATCGAGTAGTCATTGCTCAGGCCTACAATTGTTACCGCGACTACTCGATTAACAAGGCCCCTGTTTCCGGTGAAGTCAAGGGGGGGGAGCCCCTTGGGAAATGATAAATAGCTGACTCCCTTTTGATTTCACTGTGGCTGAATTTTTTAAACCTGCCTTGATCTCTCACCCGAAGACGCCCGAAATCAGCACCACACCGCCAAGCATTATCACTGCCCCGGTCAGTCTGCTCATTATGTTGGATTCTCCGAAGAATTTCCAGCCTATTATGACGCCAATGACCATGCTGATCCGTTTTACGGAGATCATGTATGGGACGGGAGCCATGCTGACCGCCATGAAATGCGTCACCTCCTGCATCGACATGAAGACTGCGCTGATGAGAAAAGTCAGGCCTATTCTGCCGTCGAAGACCCAGGGAACGGACATGAATTTCACCCTGAACAGACCGACTGCCAGAAATATAACCCCTATGGCGGCTGTCAGGATGTATCCGAACTGCAGGGCTCCGAATATGATGACACCGCTCTTTCCCAGAGTGGACGTGAGAGCCCATATGATGGACACCATGAGCATGCGCAGCGCGCCGGAATCGGATATGACGGCCTTGATGGGACCGAATGGGCTGAAATCGCTCAGGTCGGCGTTCAGGATATAGGCTCCGAGCGTTACTAGCAGGACGCCGACAAGTCCCGTTGACCCTATTGACTCATCAAGAATTATGGATGAGGTGACAATCGTGAGAGCGGGAGTAAAAGCCAGTAGAGGCAGAGTCAGGGACAGCGCGGACATTCTGATGGACGACAGGAAGAGGTAATAGGCGAATACTTCCAGAGGTAGTGTCACGGCCAGCAGTTTCAGGCCGGCTTCGCTAACCTCCCTGAAATCTATGAAGAGGAATATCGGCGCCAAAATCACTGACGCTAGGGAGAGCATCAACCCGCCGGTAATCCATTCATCATTGTCCAGCATCAGTTTCTTGGAGACTGCGTCGCATCCTGCTACAGAAAATGCGCTCAACAAAGCAATAATAAACCATAATTCCAAGTCGAACAGCCTTTGAGAATCAGAAGAATATCTTCAGGCCCGCAGCAATTGCCCGCAGGTCACCCCTGAAAGCCAGAGATATTTCATTGTGAGCAGTGAATCCGCATCTGGAGCACTCTGAAGGCCCGCGGTTCTTGAGATAACAACCCCGATGCATACTTCCGTCGGGATCTGCGTTCACCAGCAGTTCGTCATAACACGTCCAGCGACTCATCTTTAGTTCCCTGAGGCTGGCTTCGGAATTCGCCACCGGATAGCCCTGCCTCTTGAGAGTTATGAGTTGATCGAGCAAGGCCGAGCGCCTTTCAACATCCACGAAAAGCGGATCCGGCAAGCCGTTGTATGGATAGTAAAACTGCACGGTGACCCCCTCGACCAGTCCTTTAAGTTCCCTTATGAGTTCACAGGCGCAATCATAATTCAGGGCGCTTATGGTGAAGCTCACATAACCACGTGCGCCCGGTACTCTCCGGAGGTTAGCAATCACTCTGGAGTATACCCCTGTCCCTCTGACTTTATCATGAATCTCCTGAACGCCATCCAGGCTCACCCACACTCTGCTCAACTTGAGGCGCTCAAACGGCATGAGCCCGTTGGTGGTCATGCACACGCACGGGAAAAGGCTGTCCGCAACGCTGATCACATCTTCTATGCCCTTTGAGCCGTCACGCCACAGCATCGGTTCGCCCCCCTCGATGATCAAAATCACAGCCCCGGTCGATCTCAGGCGACGTAAGGCATCCTTCACTCCCTCAAAGTCCGCCTCATCTCCTTCCCGCTTCCAGTAGGGGCAGTGAAGACATTTCAGGTTACACCTGTGGGTAATCTTGTAGCCTGCAAGCATGGGCGTAATCCTGCCGGTGAGCATCCTCACCGCAAAAGGGTAGGCGAACAACCCCAGGCGTCTGATCTGCTTCAAGGTAATCATTCAGGCTCCGGAATCCCGCCACACCCCTGTTCAAGCCGTTTTGACGAGCTTTTTCAACGAGTGCTTGACGTTCAGCTAAAAGTAAATCATAATAGTAAATATAGAGCTAAGACATTGTATAAAAAAGATATTTACTATTGTGTCCACCATTTTGCCCATGCGTTGTATAAACTAATTAACCCTTAACGTTATTCATTAAAATAAGGGGGCGGAATATGTCTTCAAGAGAAGTGTCTCACAAAAGCTCTCATCGTGTCCACTCCAGCAGTCTTGACCGGCTGGTCCTGGACGAATTACAGAATCTGGTTCACTCCAAGGACACCCTGGATTTGGATTATCCATCCTGCAAGAGGCGCATCACACATGATGACATGTGGAGAATTGCGAGACTGAAACTGCTTGAACGCCTATGCGATCCCCATGGTGGGACAGCGGAGTTCCATGCGACTCCGGATACAGTGCGACGGGACTGGTAGTTTCGAGACAATCATAAAGCAATCAGCCGATGAACGAATGGCCGGAATAATTTACCGGATGGATAATTCCCGGACACAGGAGCCATTATGTCAGGAACACGTCGAAATTCCGATTTGGCCGAAGAATCCGGTTTCACAGGGCTTTTTGATGAATGTGGCGTCAGGGAGGACGAGTCGTTATCGGCGCAGGAGTTTGCCGATGTCTTTGAATTTGTGGTTTCCTGGCTGCGAGCGAGCAGGGAGTATGTCTCGGGGAAGGCGTCAAGGTGGACTCTGTTGGAAGATCTGTATCACAACAGAATCGATCTTCGGACGTGGAGTGAGCGTTGGCAGTCGGGTCCCAGGGTAGATTCGGCTCAGGAAGGTTTGACGTCGAAGTGGCAGTCCGACATTGTGATGTCCCCTTCGTACATCGTCGATAGCTGGGCCGATCGCGCCTATCAGGC
>CAZIVV010000099.1:0-15173 GCA_964542775.1 uncultured Desulfomonile sp. | reverse complement strand
GATACGGAAACTGTTCCTTCCGGGATGTCAGACGTAGATTCAGAAAAAGTGCGACCCTCTGAAAAATCTTCGTAAAGATAGTTCAGGGCATCAGTGTAAGGCTTTGGAAGAAAAACGCTCTGGGGAATGTTGCGATAAATTCTAAAGAACAGCAAAGTGCTCACCCTGCTGGCGGTCACCCCCTCACCCGAATATGCTTCTCCAGGCATCAGGCCTACTTCCAGCGCCGTGACACGGAATTGTTTGTTGAGACCACTTTTCTGCATTTGCACATGATTAGTTACCGGTTCCCCAAAAACAGTATGCATCCCCAGTTCAGGAATTACATCATCAATCATGAAGTTTTCAATGGCGCGTGAGACGCCCTTGCTTCGCCATTCCTTAAGAACCAGCCCAACTCCCCATTCATAAACATCTCTACTCGGAGCTGATCTAAAAAGGTTGTGAATGCCGATTATTTCACCATCTGAGGATCTGGCGACAACGCTATAATAATCCCCTTCCCGATTAGCCCTTGTGATTTGAGCCGGGTCATAAAATATTTTTATGGGATAATCTTCGCCATGAACAGCTCTGAAAAGACGGACCACCCCATCTGAATCCTCAGCGCGTAGAAGTCCCACCTGAAAACCATTCTCATTTATGCTGGTCGATTTCTCGTGGATGTCACTAATTGCCATTAACTGATACCTTCCGACATATGATAGACAGTCTTTAATTATTAGACCAACCCTTAGTGGTACGTCAAATCAATAGCCGACCCGGTTAAGGGAAAGACTCCTGTTAGAATGCAGACCGGTTTAGAATTCAAGGAACCGCTTTTTTTCGTCCTGTTTCCCCAGGTTGTGTCGCTGTCTCCAATGATCTTAAAGCATTTAAAGCCGGACCAAAGCCCTTTTCTCCAGCTTTCCTCAACCAGAGACGAGCCTTTTCAGCGTCCTTGGGCGCCCCATCTCCACTGGAATACACAAGCCCCAGCCTGTATTGAGCCTGGATGTCGCCTCCTTCGGCAGCCCGTGAAAGCCATTTCATGGACTCATCCAGATTTCGGGCAACGCCACGTCCTTCATAATACCCCCCGGAAAGGTTGAATTGCGCCATCGCATGACCCTGTTCCGCTGCTTTTCTAAACCATTTCATGGCATCCTCATTGTTTTGGGGGACTCCCTGCCCTTTCAGGCACATCGCCCCGAGATTGTACTGAGCTGCCGCATAACCTTTACCAGCAGCAATCTCGTACAATCTAACAGCCTCTTTGCTATTTTTGGGGACCCCTACACCAACGGCATACATCGCGCCTAAAGCTGTCTGAGCCTCGAGTAAGCCTTTCTCAGCCGCCTTTTTATACCACATGGCAGCCTTACTGAAATCCTTCTCTACCTTGTCTCCGGTTATATACATTCCTCCCAGCCTAGCCTGGGCAACTGCGTCACCACCTTCGGCGAGTTTGAGGATATCTTCAAAAGAGGCCAACGACTGCTTTGTGGCTTCGTCAGGTCCAGCGCATACTATCTCGGAACTCGCGCCAAGCATGAAAGCTATGACCTGAATTACCAGGACCAACCTGAAGCTTTGAGATCTGAACATACGCGCTGACCACCACCCTGTTTTCTTTTTTCACAATATTTCCAAGCAGTTTAATTCAGGAAAATCCCAAAACCAGTCGCATCAGGTATCGTCTGAAAACTGTTTTACACTTACATATCCTTTAGAGGACCAGCTTTTTATAACATTAGCATAAAATTCAGGATTCCTCTCGATCATCAATTTGCGAAGAATGGTTCTGTCGAAGAAAAACGAAATCTTGTCCATTAAAGGTCGCTTTCTAGACTCGGAGATATCACAAACCAGCTTGTCAGCCCCTTTTACAAGCCTTGATCGTATTTTTTCAACATCCATGACTGCTGGAATTCCTGTTGAAAAAAATAAAAAATCAGAAAGTCGCGTGTGAAAAACACTTTGAAGACCGCAGAATTTCTTACTGATCGACTTGCCGCCAAACAGCCCGACAGAAGCAATCCCCAGAGTGTATTTGTCTTCAAGCGCCAGGGTAAAACCTAGAGGATAGGTGATTCTTTCGACGAACTTCTTGTAGAGAGCAGTTGTGAGTCCGTTCCTTACTGGTGAGCTTATGACAAATCCATTGGAATCCATCATGGTACAGGTTATATTTTCCATGTCATCACGAATGACGCATTTCCCTGTCCTGAGACAGTTAAAACATCCAATACAGTCATGGATAGTTCTGTCAGACAGTCTGACATATTCAACCTTAACATTTTTCTTCTTCAGTCTGGATGCTACGATATCCAGGGCTTGATGTGTAAAACCATCAGATTTGGGACTACCGTTGATCATGGTGATTTTCAATGGCCTGCATCCTTATATCGAGGAACCGGACTATATGACAGGCCATCATTATACCCGATTTTGTGATGAATGATTGTGTGCTTCCTGGTCAGGACGCTGAAAAAGATTGACTGCTACTCAAATGAACAGAACAGTTCTCAAGCCCAGGAGCTTGAGGAAAATTTCCGGTGAATCGCTTCGACATTTGAAAGCGCTAGTTTGTCTGGCGAGTTAATGGTATATCCTATTTTTGTGGTACTGGCGACCTGCAAGGGTAATCGGACAAGAAAATTCTCCTATTGACACAGGCATCTGGCGCCGGGTTAATCAGGAAAGTGGGATCATCATGAAAAAAATAGGAATTATTGTTGGCAGTGTCATAGTTTTGGTCATGTTGAGTTTCGGATGGTGGATCCTGAGCCGCCCTGAGAGAGGGACAACCGGATCGGTCAGCACAAATTTCCGATGGTTGGGGCCCAATGACAAGATCGTAATAGATAGCTTCGAGGATCCTAAAGTCCAGGGGGTAGTATGTTACCTGGCTCGGGCAGAGACTGGAGGAGTCAAGGGCCAGTTGGGAGTGGCCGAGGACACCAGTGACGCCAGTATCTCCTGTCGTCAGGTTGGCCCAATCAAAATAGTGGGTGAACTTAAAGACGGCGAGACCGTTTTCGGGGAACAGCGAAGCCTGCTGTTCAAGAAGCTTCATGTTGTGCGCTTTTTCGACCGGAAGCGAAATGTTCTTGTATACGTAGCCTACAGCGATCGAATTATTGAGGGCAGTCCCAAGAATAGCATCAGCGCTGTGCCAATCATGGAGTGGCCCGGCCAGTAGCGTCGCTTGACACAATGATTGATGGCAGGATCATCAGACAGGTCCCACTTTTGTCGACAAAGGGCCCGAAGGTTTCAACATCCTGATTCAGCGTTGGACTCCTCTCCGAAAATCAATTGTTAAGTTAAATTGATAGTTGGATGCCACGCTTGTATCACTGTAACGACGAATAAAGAAGCATTCTGGCTCTGGTTTGTCAATTTGGACAGTTCAATAACGGAAACTTTCTTTGAACCGGGCAACGATTCCTGGTAACAGCTTTGTGAGCTTGGTTCTGGCCCAATGTTACCCGTGTTTTAGTTCAGTTTGGAGGCGTCTTGAATCTGAGCCGTATTCGAGAGATTGTCGGCCCTGGATGGTTGGACCATCAAGGATCCCGACTGGCCTGGTTTATTCTCTCTGTTTCTCTCATTCTAACGCTTATTGCTACCCTATACACCAAATCCGAAGTGGAATCGATTGCAAAACAGGAATTTTCCTTCGCGTGCAATGAAATAAGGGGGAAGATTCAGGACAGGCTTAAAACCCATGAACAGATTCTTCTGGGTGGAGTGGCCCTTTTTGACGCTTCGGATCATGTCAGCCGAAGCGAATGGAAAATTTTTACTCAACGTCTCAATCTTGAATCCAATTTCCCGGGAATCCAGGGAGTTGGCTTTTCGACCTGGATTACACCGGA
The DNA here is from genome assembly GCA_964542775.1 of uncultured Desulfomonile sp. Taxonomy (GTDB): domain Bacteria; phylum Desulfobacterota; class Desulfomonilia; order Desulfomonilales; family Desulfomonilaceae; genus CAITZA01. The sequence continues at coordinate 11,310 of CAZIVV010000099.1, read as the reverse complement.
AAACCTGGCGGAGCACATCGAGAAAGTTAAAAGAGAGGGATTCCCTGATTACAATGTTCGGCCTGAATTCAAACGCTCAGCCTATTCTTCAATAATCTATCTTGAACCTTTTGTCGGGCGCAACTTAAGAGCGTTTGGATATGACATGTTCTCTGAACCGGTGCGTCGCGCCGCAATGGAAAGGGCACGCGATTACGGCGAAGCTGCCCTCTCAGGGAAAGTGGTCTTAGTACAAGAGACAGATCAGGACGTTCAGGCAGGAACGCTGATGTATGTCCCGGTCTACAGGAAGGGGATGCCGCACACGACCGTGGAACAGCGTCGAGCAGCCCTCATTGGATGGGTATACAGCCCTTACAGAATGACCGACCTGATGCGTGGCATTTTAGGTGGGTGGGATTCCCAGGAAGGCCGGAGCATTCGCCTGCAGGTTTTCGATGGAACCCAATCCAAGGCAGATTCGATTCTTTACGACAGCAAGCCTAGTGCAAACGGGAGAGTTTCCAATCAGTTTGACGAGGAAATACGAGTCATTTTCAATGGTAGCCCGTGGACCCTTAAATTCACCCAGTCAGAAGGCCAGATTTCTCTTGCAAAGGTTTGGCTAACTCTTATCAGTGGAACTACAATCAGCTTCCTCATGTTCGGGATAACGCTGTCGCTTCTCAACACCCGGTCAAAGGCCCGGGAGATGGCCCAGCAATTGACCGCGGAATTGCGATCCAGCGTTAAGCTCCTGAATACACTATCTATAGCGCAAAACAGGTATTTTCTGGATTCCAACCCTAGAGAACTGTTCGAGGATCTTCTCAATGCGCTGCTGGAGATCACTCAGGGAGAATATGGTTTCATAGCGGAAATAATCAGGGATGATGATAACCAGCCATATCTCAGGACCTTCGCAATCACCAATATTGCGTGGAACGACTCTACCCTGGATTTTTATGAAAAATACTCATCGCTGGGCCTTGAATTTCGAAACCTCGAAACTCTTTTTGGGGCCGTCATTACTTCGGGCAAACCTGTTATTTCCAATGACCCTGCCAGTGATCCCCGTAGCGGAGGTCTCCCAGAAGGACACCCACCATTAAAGTCATTTCTGGGGCTTCCTTTTTACGCTGCGGACACATTTGTTGGAATGATAGGAATAGCCAACAGACCAGGAGGTTTTGACCAGGCTGTCGTGGATTTCCTCAAACCTTTATTGGCGACTTCAGCAGGCATCATCCAGGCCTACAAGAATGACAGGCTCAGAAAAACAACTGAAGAAGAGCTTGTCCGAAGTGAACAGAGGATAAGATCAATTGTTGAAAACGTCATAGACGGAATAATAACCATTGACAGCCATGGCATAATACAGACTTTCAACCCGGCGGCGGAAAGAATTTTCGGATATACAGCCAATGAAATTATAGGCAAAAATATCAATTACATTGTCCCGGAGACTCACAAAGGTCTCCACGACACTTACCTACAAAGACATATCGAATCTGCCGAACATGAAATAATTGGGAAGACCCGGGAAATTATAGCTCAGAGGAAAACCGGGACTACCTTTCCTCTGGAGCTATCTGTAAGCCAGATGAGAATTGGCAATGAAATCGGTTTTATAGGCATTCTCAGAGACATATCTGAGAGAAAACTCATCGAATCCCAACTTGTCACAGCCCGGGAAGAAGCGGAAAGAGCCAGTAGAGCCAAGAGTGATTTTCTCGCTATAATGAGTCACGAAATACGCACGCCCATGAATGGCATACTTGGCATGACTCACCTCGTCCTTGACACAGAATTGACTCAAGAGCAGAGAGACAACCTCAATATGGTCAATTACTCCGCAGAATCCTTGCTCGCATTGATCAATGACATTCTGGATTTTTCACGAATAGAAGCTGGGAAGCTCGACTTTGATTACACCGATTTCAGGATCAGGGATCGTCTTGATGAGATAATAAGGTCTCTGACAGTTCGAACCCACGAAAAAAGCCTGGACCTCATTTACAGTATTGATCCTGAAGTTCCCGAAATTGTGTGTGGTGACGTGGGGCGACTTCGTCAGATCATAGTAAATCTAGTTGGAAACTCCATCAAATTTACTGAAAAAGGTGAGATAAGACTTACTGTTGGGGTTTTATCCAAGACACACGATGAGGTGGAACTCAAATTTGAAGTTAGAGATACAGGCATTGGCATACCACCCGAAAAACAGAAAATCATATTCAAGCCCTTCACTCAGGCGGATTCTTCAACAACCCGGAAGTACGGCGGCACTGGACTAGGCCTAGCCATTACAAATCAACTCATCGAGATGATGAACGGAAAAATATGGGTTGAAAGTGAACCCGGCGTCGGAAGCTCATTTCATTTCACTTGCAGACTTGGAGTCAGCCACGCTTCAGAGGAGACGGACACCAAAAAGGATCTGGCCGTTGTTAGAGGAAAAAAAATCCTGGTCGTGGATGACAACGAAATTAATAGAACAATCCTCAAAAAGACCCTTGAAAAATACGGAATGAAAACTCTCATGGCGAGTTCCGCTAAAGAGGCTTTGGAAATTCTCAAATCCGGAGCCTCTAATCAGGACTTCATTTCCCTGGCTCTAATCGATGTGATGATGCCTGAAATTGACGGATTCAAACTGACTGAAATAATTCGCAATGACCCTGATTACTCAAAATTGAGGATCATTATAATGTCATCTGTGAATCCGGCCGATGATTGTGAAAAATGCGCGGAATTGGGGGTAGAAGGGTACCTCAGCAAGCCTCTCAACTATAGAGAGCTTCTGCACACCGTCGCTGTAAAACTGTCTGATTCAGATTCTAACATCAGTTCAACAAGCGCGGAACGCAAAGAATCAGCCCCGCTAAGGCCACTCAGAATTCTTTTGGCGGAAGACAACATAGTGAATCAGAAACTTGCAAAATTGTTATTATCTAAAAAGGGACACTCTGTAGTTGTGGCTGACAACGGTATGGATGCTGTTGAGAAGTATAAATCTGGAGAATTCGATCTGATTCTCATGGATATACAAATGCCCGAAATGGATGGCCTGGAAGCCACCAGGATGATCAGGGCATCCGAAACCGGAGGTAGCGACAGAATTCCAATTATCGCTATGACTGCGCATGCTTTTAAAAGGGATGAAGAAGCCTGTCTTGAAGCCGGAATGGACGGTTATGTTTCGAAACCCATATCAAAATCGCTTCTCTTCGAAACTATACAGGAATTGTTTCAATCAGACTGAACAGGCCAGCTTGTCCCAGGTCAATCCATCGGTCATGACCGGCTGCATTAACAAAGAGGATAGGCAGAATCGGGTCTTTTTTTCATCTTGATCAAGATACTGGCTGTTTATTTGATTTTGGATGACCTACAATACGAATTTGACTTTACTATGGTTTTGGGCACAAAAAACAGGATATTGAAAATGGAGCCACCTCATCCTGACTTTTCCTTCCCTGGTGGGAATCTAATATTTAAAATTGGCCTTACGTCACATAATCAAAACATCCTGATAACGGAAGAAGGTTAGTCTGATGCATCTGCGAATCATAATCACGGTTTTATGTACTCTGGCATTTCTTTCTTCTGCGATAAATGTCTATTTTTACTACATGGCGTTGAAGGACTCTGTTCGTTCTGAGGCTCTGAAGGAGGCTGAATTAAGGCTTCTCGGGGTGAGTCGTGACATCTCGGCGTTTGTTGTGGAGCAGAACAAGCCCGTCAAAATACTGGCCGGGTTGAAGGAAATAAAACAGTTTGTTCAGAATCCGAACGACGTAGACCTCCATAAAGTCAATCTTATTTTGGATCATTTTGATGAGAATATGGAGGGAAGCATCTGCTTTGTCATGGACCTGAACGGATCGATATTGGCTTCCAGCAATCGTGCGGGATCAGATCATCTGGTCGGAAACAATTTTTCCCATATTCCGTATTTTGTCGAAAGCTTGAAGGGTAAACCGGCCATTTACCTGGGTCTGGTAACTGAGACCGGAAAAAGAGCTGTTTTCAATAGTTTCCCGATCATGAACGATCGAGGCGATTCCATAATCGGGGTAGCGGCAATAAGGACTTCGGTCGACTATTTCAGAAGACAGCTTGTGCAGACAGACGAAGAAACTGTAATGGCGGTATCTCCCTCGGGGATTATATTTGTTTCGAGCGACGCCAAATGGCGTTTCAAGACTCTGGACAAACTCTCTCCCGAACAGAGTCTCAACATTGTTAATAGCAGACAATTCGGGTCTGGGCCCTTTGAATGGTCGGGTCTGACAAAGAAGGACGGCAACCTTTGGATTGACCAGTCAGGAATTCAGTATCTGGAATACAGCATTTCGCTAGTCAGCCTGCCTGGTTGGCGCTTAATATATTTGAGAGATATGAATACTATATATGAACAAGTTGTAAACCCGATCTTCAGCTTGACCACGTATCCTGTAATTCCTCTGGGACTGTTTGTGCTAGTGTCCGTTATGATTCTCTACAAAAAGGCCAGTCAGGACATATTACAACTCCACGTAGCGGAATCCAGACTTCGGGAGAGCGAGGAAAGGTTTAGAGATTTGTATGACCGGACTCCCGGAATGCTGCTGGCCATAGATCCGGATTCCAAAATAATTGATGTCAACAATCAATTACTCAAAACTTTGGGCTACGGTCGTGAGGAAGTTGTCGGTAGAAAGCTGACAGACTTTTTTACGGAGGACTCGGGGCATCGCTTCAATGAGATGGCTGCCTCGGAATTCCGGACTATGGAAAATATTTCGGAGTTTCCATTTCAATTAAAACGAAAAGGTGGCGCCACAGTGGACATTCTTTTTTCTGCTGTGGCAGACAGAGACGGTCTTGGGATAGTGTTCAGGTTTATATGTGTGCTGATAGACGTGACCGGACACAAACAATGTGAGGAAGAACTCAAAGCTTTACGGAAACAACTCCACATCGGTGTTTCATGACGTTCTTGATCATGGGGCAATGATAATGACTCCCGTAAAGACATTTCAAAGTCAAATTCGCTTCTCACAACAATTCGGGCTTCCGGAAAATAGCTTTCCAGGCGACTGTTTAAGGCGCCGAATTGGTCACCATGGTGGTTAGATGTCTGAACACCCTCTGACTTATTATCAGATGAGATTATGGTATCTCGATCAGCTTGAGCCAAACACCTCAGCCCACAATATGTCATTTGCCTACCGATTGTTGGGATCACTCGATGTTGGAGCCCTGAATAAAAGCGTCAATTCAATTACGGAACGTCACCAGAATTTGAGGGCCGTTTTTACAAAGGGTGAGACAGACCCATTCCTGGTTATCCAAAACCATGTAAAATTCTCAATAGAGAAGGTTTCCATTGAGGACATCCCTGAAAATGCCAGGGAATCCGAAACCTTCAGTATATTGTCCCAAGAAACCGAACGAGGTTTTGATCTTGCTCGGGGGCCCATGTGCAGATGGCTTTTAATAAAACTGGATGATAGGGAACACATCCTGGTTTTCACGGTTCATCGTATCATCGCTGACATTCGCTCGATGGCGACAATTGTCAGGGAACTGATGAAAATCTATTCTGCCGCTGTTTCAGGTGATCCGGTTTCCCTGGAGCCCCTGAAATTTAATAGTGGAGATTATGCGCTCGCCGAAGCAGCATGGATGAATAGCGAGGAATGCCTGGCCCAGATATCATACTGGAAAAACAAGCTGGGAAAAGTTCCTGAACCTTTGGAGCTACCTACGGATTTCCCAAGACCGGCCTTTCAAAGGTATAGAAGCTCCGGCCTGAGCATGACTCTGGAGCCCGGTATTTGCAGTAAACTAAAAAAATTGGCCTTAGAAAGTAACTCGTCGCTTTTTGTGGTGACACTCGCCGGCTTCAAGTCACTACTATTTCGTTATTCCGGTCAGGAAGACATTTGTGTAGGGACATATGTGGATAATCGCAAGGGTCAGTTAATGGATGAGGCTGTCGGAAGTTTTGTAAACACAATTGCTATCAGGACCGACATGAATGACGATCCCGAATTCAATGCGCTGTTAAGACGACTCAGCGATAACGTTCGAGATTCTTTTGCCAATCGCGATGTCCCCTTTGAAAGACTTCTTGATGAAATAAAACCTGAAAGAAGCCTGTCACGAACTCCGATATTTCAGGTGATGATGGTCTTTCAGGAATCCATTTTTCCGGACCTTGTGTTGACCGGCCTGGAGTCGAACCCCATTGATTTGAATATATTCAGGTCCAATTTCGATCTTCAGATGTGGATATCCGAGTCGGAAAACGGTCTCGAAATTCTGTTGGAATACGGTTCGGATCTATTCTCCGAACAGACCATATCCAGGATGCTGGAGCACTTCAAAATATTGCTTGAGAACGCCTGCCTGGATCCTGACAGACGAGTCTCACAAATCGGAATCATCGGTGAAAAAGAAAAAAGTATTATTCTGGATGAATGGGGGCGACTTAAAAACAAATTTGTGATTCCTGGAATAAGCGTCATCGAAGCGTTTGAAAATAATGCGACGATGATCCCCGATAAGGTGGCATTACTTGACCTTCATGGTGACTCCGGAATTCCTCAGGAACTGACATACCTCGAACTGAATTGCAAAGCTAACAAGCTTGCTCATTACCTCAGAGAGCGAAATATTGGACCGGAGATAAAAGTTGCGCTTTTATTGGAGCCTTACAGTTTCTTGATAATTGGATTATTCGGTGTGCTCAAGGCCGGAGGGGCCTATGTTCCTTTGGACGCCAAGTGGCCCAACAGTCGAATAAATTTCATTCTTAACGACACTGCGGCGCCGTTGGTTATAACCGACCGGGCAAACATGGAACGACTAAGGGATCTCGTTCTGGAATCGAGCCTTGATACACGTCCCGACGTGATTTGCATAGACAGGGAATGGGAATCTATAAACACGTTTTCTGCGGAGGACATTTCGGAAAAACCCGGAGAAAATCAAGCTGCATATCTCATTTATACGTCCGGCTCGACTGGAAAACCAAAGGGCGTAATAATTGAGCATGAGGCTTTGGCGCTGTTCACCGATTCGGCCATCAGGCTTTACGGGTTCAATCAGAGTGATCGTGTCTTTCAATTCTCTTCGCCCAGTTTTGACTCCAGTGTTGAAGAGATATTTTGTTCCCTGATCAGTGGCGCAACACTGGTCCTGAGATCCAACGCCATGCTAACGTCTATGACTTCTTTCGCCATGGAATGTATCAACGCCAACATTACTGTTCTGGACCTTCCAACTGCTTTTTGGCAACAGTTGACTTCATCGCTTGAGGAAGGCGCCATTTCACTGCCGGAATCCCTCCGGATGGTCATAATCGGTGGTGAACAACCGGCCACTGAAAAGTTCAGATCATGGCAAAAAAATGCGCCTGGCCAAATCAGTTTGATGAACACCTACGGACCTACTGAAACGACAGTAATCGTTACCGCTATCGATTTAAGCTCATGGAATCCACCAGAAACGTCTCATCAGCAAATTCCCATGGGAAAGCCGCTAGAACATGTCAGAGCTTACATACTGGATAGAAACTTTGCGCCAACGCCTATAGGTGTCCCTGGGGAACTTTGCATAGGCGGCAGGTCGCTCGCCCGCGGTTACCTGAATCTGCCTGAGAAGACAGCCGAAAAATTCATGATTGATCCATTTGGAGATAGTTCTGATGAGAGAATCTACCGGACAGGTGACCGGGTCAGGTATCTTGAAGACGGCCAGATGGAATTTTTTGGGAGAGTCGACCGTCAGGTCAAGGTTCGGGGTTTCCGGGTCGAACTGGACGAAATTGACAATGCGTTAAGAGGTCTGCCAAATCTTTCGGAAGCATTTACAATATCACGACAAAAAGCGGCATCTCCTGTTCAACTTGTAGCGTTTGTGGTTTGCCAACCTGGTTCGTCTGTGGAACCGGCTCAACTGAGAGATCAATTGAAAACCAGGCTCCCGGATTTCATGATTCCATCATCTTTCGTCATACTGGACAAGTTCCCGTTAACTTCAGGAGGCAAAATAGATGCGGCGGCGCTGCGTGATTTTGAAATTTCAGCCGATGCGCAAATGGATTCCTTCCTGGCCCCACGAACTCCTGTCGAAGAAGTTCTGGTAAATATATGGCGAGACATTTTTGGCTTGGAGCGCATCGGAGTCAAGGATAATTTCTTCGACCTTGGCGGCCATTCACTTTTAAGTCTTCAGATTATTGATCGTGTCAACAAGGCTGGCCTCAGGCTCACACCTGCCGAGTTTATCCAGAATCCGACCATAGATGGTCAAGCCCGTCTAATCACAACAGCAAAGCCTTTCTCGGATGAAGGGATGTGGAAATGCCTTGTGCAGTTGCAGTCTCACGGCTCTTTTACACCATTGTACCTTGTCCATTCAAATCCGGGTGATGTACTGGGCTATGTAAACCTTGTCAACAGACTTGGAATGGATCAGCCGTGTTACGGATTCGAATCACTCGGTTTGAGAGACATGGAGCGTGCCCACAAATCAGTTGAGGAAATGGCAACCTTTTATATTGATGAAATGATAGCCTTTCAGCCTCAGCCCCCTTATTATCTGGGTGGGTGGTGTTACGGTGGAATTGTAGCCATGGAGATGGCTTATCAACTTCAGCTTAGGGGCAAAGAAGTTGGCCTGCTAGCATTGATAGAAACTCCGTTTCCGAAAATGGCTACAGCCAGGGTGTCTTATTACCTCAACAAACTGCTGGGCTTGATCAAACTTGGCCCAAAAGGATGGGCATTCTACGTTCGAAACAAAATCAAATATATGAGACGAGTCGAATCAGGGAGCATTGATTCAATATTCTCGCTCGATCTGGATGCGGGCGTTTTTTCAAATCGGCCGAAGGTTTACAGGCTGAATTCGCTTGCCATGGCGCATTACTGCCTAAAGGCGTTCCCATCGTGCCCGGTGAGAATGTTCGTGGGTGACACTCACGAAGAGGGTTTCATTCCGGATATTGACATGTTATGGACAGCAATGAGCAAAGACATCAGGCGGTTTGTGGTTCCTGGAACTCACATGAGCATTCTCAAGGAACCCGGAGTTAGCGCCGTAGCCAAAATTCTCAGAGAATGTCTGACTGAAGTGGAAGAAACCAGACCGGACATTCCGGGCAAGCCCTTAGAAAAGCGCCCCGAAGGTTAAACTGAATTTCCTGGTAAAACCAGACTTACCCCCAGAATAATTTTCTGTTATATATAGCCCTGAACATTGTCACATTTTTTGGATCAGTTCGACAAAATAGCTTTATGTTGCAGGACTTCCATCGCTCAGGCACAATCGTCCCAAATTCGAGGAGGATCGTCATGAAAAAGTCCATAGGCGCCAAGACCATACTCTACCCCACTCCGGTTTTAATCGTAGGCACGTATGACAAAGACTCCAAACCCAACGTCATGACGGTAGCCTGGGGTGGGATTTGCTGCTCGACACCGCCATGCGTCAGCATATCGGTGCGTGAGGCCACCTACACCTATGCCAGCCTGTTGGAACAAAAAGCATTCACGATCAGCATTCCCTCAGACAAATACGTCAAAGAGTCAGATTTCATAGGAATAGCTTCAGGAAAAAACACGGACAAATTCCTCGAAACTGGACTCACTGCTGTAAGAAGCGAATTGGTAAACGCTCCTTATATAGCTGAATTTCCACTGATACTGGAATGTAAGGTGATACAGATCCACAAGATAGGTATCCACACTCAATTCATTGGGGAAATCCTGGACATCAAGGCCGATGAGTCCGTCCTGGGTGAAAAAGGCCCTGAAATTGACAGGATCAGGCCGTTCCTTTGGGCGCCAGACCATGGTCGTGGATACTACTCGATTGGTCAATATCTCGGCAAGGCTTTCTCTGTTGGGAAAAAGCCGCAGTAGAATAATTCGCTGGCATAATCAAGACGAACTAATTATTGTGGTAAAAACCCTTCGCGCCACTAATCAGTCAGTTTGAGACAAAATTAATTGGGTGGAGTGTGTGAAACTTCATCTATTTTTGGTCCTTTTTTTCTGAGTTAAGGATGTCGTCAGCAAATTCAGGGTAAAGTTTTTTCAGGCAGTCGGGACATATTCCATGACTAAATTCTGCCTGCGTGTGCTCTCTGACATAGATTTCAACCTGATGCCAGTAACCTTGATCATCACGTATCTTTTTGCAGGAAGAGCAGATCGGGATCAGTCCTGTAAGTGTCTTCACCTGTGCTAGCGCATTCTGAAGATCAATTATAAGTCTGGACTTCTCTTCTTCCGCCTTCTCATGTTCAAGTATCTCTCTTTCCAGACTCTGATTGGCCAATGTCAATTCATCGTTAAGCGCCGACAGCCTGCTCTTCGATTTATCAAGCTCAATAGTTTCCCTGTTCGCAATCTGCCAAAGCACAAAGGCCAGGATTACAGGAATGACCGTTACCACCAAAATAACCAGTTGAATATGGCGGGCGCTGTCGAGAGCCTCCTGTTTGGGGCCAATTTCCATGGCGACATTGAGCCTCGCAATACCGAGGGCGTCTGTGGAAACCTCGTCGGTTAGCGAATTGATTTTTCTGACAAGACGGTCATAATCCACCTGAGTAATCGGCCTCTTGCTTAGCTCCCCACTGTCATTAATTTCCAGCAACGTCTGCGCCAACGACATCAGCTGTTCCAACCGCTCCTTGATATCACCGAGGATTTTTCTGGAAGATAAGTCTTCCAGTCTGTCATCAAGAATGGATATCATTTCCCACGCTGACTGGTACCGGTCCAGAACTTTGCCACGATCTTTCTTGTCCTGAGAAAGAAGGTATGCCAGTAGATGTCCCTGTAGTCGTTTTGAATAGGATGCGAGTTGAAGGGATGCCGTTATGGACGCTTGCCTGTTTAGAAAATCGGTTTGGATTTCTGCCAATCTTAGTGCGTATCTCCGGATATTCGATGTATGCTCCAGAAATGCCCTCATCAACTCTGTATGATCCGACACCAGGAAAGATCCACTGGTCTTCATGTCGGAATCAAAAGAATCCAGCAAAGCCTCGCCCGAAGCCATGGCTTGCACGACCTCGGATTCAATTGAATTCAATGTCCTGGTGGCTGCTGCAACCTGCACCCTCAGATTGCTTTTCAGTAAATTTGCCCTGTGCCTTAGTTCCGCGACATGAGAGAGGTAATCGTTCCTCAGTTTTTCATCGCCAAGCAGAAGGTACATTGTGAGATCGGCCTCTGCATCCTTGGCTTCAATGCTCAAATAGGACGCAGCCATGACCACCGATCTGAGTTGCTCATCCTTACCGTCTAATAACCCTACTATCTT
>CAZIVV010000098.1:0-35506 GCA_964542775.1 uncultured Desulfomonile sp. | reverse complement strand
AAGCTTGGACTGATCATCGTTTTCACAGAAAGGACACATCAGCCTTGAAAATGACCATTCATGGCCACAGAAAGAACATCTGAGGCTTCTCTTTCCCTCTGTTCCACGAATAAAACTTACTTCGGGCCACGATCCACAGATGGGACAGTAACCTTTGGACCAGTTGAGGTGAGAGGGCAGGGGAGTCATGCTGTCAGATATTTTTTCCGCGAAGGGTTTTATTATCTGGGTGACTATAAATCTTACCAGGTCATTATCCAGATCAAGATCTTCAGAGATCGCGGAGACCAGGCTTGAAGAGCCTGCCCGATCTTCCGATAACAGCTCGTAAGAAAGCTGTTTGTTTGAATGAATGTATTCGGAGATGCGCTTCAGAGTTTCTGCGATCTTCGGAAAGCATTGTTGCATTGCCGGAAGAATAGCCTCCGCTGACTGGGAAAAGAGATCTCCTGGTATATCGACTTTCCAGGTTTTCAGGATTGGAACTCCCTGGGCAAAACGCAACGCATCCAGTTCTGAATTTTCGGGCTGAACAGGGGGAATTTTTTCCTTTACTATGGCTATCTGCAGGAAAAGTTTTTCAAAGCTATCGGCAATAGCCTTCAGGTTTGGTATGTCTGAACGCAGTTTTTCCAGTGAGTTCCTGATTTCATCGCAAGCAACACACGATGGGTCGCTTTTTGTCATATTGGGCTCCTTGGCAGAATAAGCTGAACTAATAAAGCAACGGGTCGGTACAAATTCCGTATTCCCGTGAAATCGTTTTAAAGATGCCACAGGATGCAGAAATAGGCAAGTTAACCATAAGTGTCTGCTGAGTTTTGGACTTCTATCAGATCCTGAACTTTTGACCACCAGTTGAACAAAAAAAAGCCCCGTCGGAATTTAATCTGACGGGGCATTTGATTCAAATTCGCCGGGAATTATCTGCCGGCGGCAAATTCCCAGTATTTCTTGGGATCATCGGTGACAATGTATATAACTCGAACATCGTCAGCATTTATGGCCTGGGCCTTGGGAAATGTCTTTTTGAGTGTCTCAACCCGGGCTTTGCAAGCGGACAGTATTTTGTCACGTTCACCAAAAACCATGGCGCCTGTCGGACATGACTTTACACAGGCAGGAATCATATTGTTGGTGATTCTGTCAAAACACATGGTGCATTTAAACATTTCCTTGGTTTTTGGATTCTGTCGCGGGATGTCGTAGGGACATCCTTCCCGAGCAGTTTCAAAGTTTAGATTCTTGGTTTTTGGAGTAAACAGGACTGCTCCGGTCTTTTCGTCCTGTATGATCTCGCCTTTTTCGGACTCGGCCATGCAGCCGGGGTTCAGACAGTGCCGGCACTGCTCGGAAAAGAAATTCCAGTAAGTTTTACCGTCAGGTTGCGAACCCTCTGCAAATCTGACTATTTTATAAGTTTCAAAAGACAGATCCATTGGGTTTTGATGAGTGCCTTCATTCTTAGTCTTTGTGCCAGGCAGGCCGTTCCATTGCTTGCATGCGATCTGGCAGCCGCGGCACGCCGTACACTTGGAGGTGTCAACAAGAATTGAATATCCGTCAGACATTCTTTGATCCTCCTTCTATTTTTGTCACGTTTACCATGAACGCTTTAGACTCAGGAATCATGGTGTTCGGATCACCAACGTTGGGGGTAAGGAGATTGACAGTTTCGCCCCCGTCCTTTGGGGTGATCCATCCGAAGCACCAAGGCATGCCTACTTCATGAACCGTCAGATCACCAATCTTGAAAGGCTTGAACCTGGTGGTTACCATGGCTACGGCTTCAAGTTCCCCTCTAACTGAGGAAACTTTAACCCTTTCGCCATTCTTGATTCCTCTTAGTTTGGCAAGCTCTTCGCTCATTTCAACAAACATTTGCGGCTCAGCTTCAATCAGCCATGGCTGCCACCTGGTCATCAAACCGGTCTGCCAATGTTCGGTGACCCGATACGTTGTTCCAACGAACGGGAACCTCGGATCGCAAGTCAGATGTAAGTCTTTCTCACCTTTGAATATCTTGATGGTCGGATTGATGAACTGTTTTGAAAGAGCGTTTTCGGAAACTGGACACTCCAGAGGTTCGTAATGCTCTGGGAATGGACCATCGTTTAGTCCAGGACCAAATATGGATGCCACTCCATCCGGTTTCATAATGAACGGGAGCTTACCCTTTTCCTTATCCGACATTGGAGGCCAAGGCCCATCGGGGACATCTCCGACCCATTTGCCATCAACCCATTTTAGCACAGCCCTGGCGGGATTCCAGGGTTGACCGTTCAGATCCACAGATGCGCGGTTGTATATGATTCTCCTGTTGACCGGCCAGGCCCATGCCCATTCAGGGAACAAACCAAGACCTGTAGGATCATCTTTTTTCCGGCGAGCCATGTTGTTGACATCGCCAATATAGCTCTGGCAATAGATCCAGTTTCCTGAAGAAGTGCTGCCATCCGCCTGTAGCATGGCGAAACCAGGAACCGAGTCACCCTTCTTGAACTGTTTGTCTCCGATCTTGATATCCTTCAGGAAATACCCATTGATTTCCTTCGCCACCAAGTGGGTGTCAAAATGACCCTTTTTGTCGGCATAGTCCCATTTGAGATTCAAAATAGGCTGAGGGAATTTTCCACCCGCCTTGTCCTTCTTGTACAGATCGCGAATCTTTACGAAGAGTTCAAAGAGGATGTCACCATCCGGTTTGGCCATGCCCGGAGGGTTTCCGGCCTTGTAACGCCACTGGGCCCAACGTCCACTGTTGCTGATACTGCCTTCCTTTTCTACCGATGCGGCGCAAGGCAGCATGAAGACTTCAGTTTTGATCTTCTTGGGGTCCATTCCGGGTCCTTTCCAGAATGACCCGGTTTCGTTGTCGAAAATATTCACGTTTACAAGCCAGTCCAGTTTGCCCATGGCTTGCCGGACCTTTTCGGCATTGGCGCTGGAACACGCCGGGTTTTGCCCCCACGCAAAAAAGCCCTTGATCTTGCCGTTATACATTTCATCAAACAGATTGAGCCATGAACAGTTCTGACCAACATCCAGCTTGGGTAACCAACCGTAGCCAAAATCGTTCTCCGCAGTGGCGCTATCTCCCCAGAAAGACTTTAGAAGGCTGACCGCATACTTGGGGGCGTTCTGGGGCCAGTTGGCCGACATCGGTTCAGCAGTCTTGGTGGCAATAGCGTTCTTGTAAGCTTCAAGGTTGGGCAAGTCTGCGCTCGGAGCTCTGAGATATCCCGGGAGGATGTGGAAAAGAAGCGCCTGATCGGTTGATCCCTGAACATTGGATTCACCACGTAGAGCGTTTACGCCTCCTCCAGCTATACCCATGTTGCCAAGAAGCAACTGGATTATCGCCATGGTTCTTATGTTTTGAACTCCAACCGTATGCTGTGTCCAGCCCATGGCGTAAAGAATTGTTCCCGCTTTATCCTTGACACCCGTTTTAGCGTATGTTTCCCATACCTTCAACAGGTCTTCTTTTGGGGTTCCAGTAATGCTCGAAACCAGCTCAGGCGTGTATCTTGAATAGTGTTTTTTCAGTAACTGGTAAACGCACTTAGGATTCTCAAGCGTCATGTCACGCACAACCAGTCCCTTGTCATCCCTGACAAAGGCCCAGAACGATTTGTCATAGGACCTTTTTTCAGGATTGTAACCTGAGAACAGGCCATCCGCAAAATCGAACTTATCTCCAAGTACAAACGAGGCGTTGGTATAATTGACTACATATTCTTTAAATATTTTGTTGTTATCAATGAGATATTTTATCATTCCACCAAGAAATGGGATATCAGTTCCTGATCTCAGCGAAGCGTAAATATCGGCGCGAGCTGATGTCTGGGTAAACCGTGGATCGACTGATATCAGGGTTGCGCCATTGTCTTTGGCCTTTTGAATCCACTTCATGGCTATGGGGTGATTGGCGGCCACATTACTTCCCATGACCAGGATGCAATCACTATTTTTGAGATCAATCCAATGATTTGTCATGGCGCCACGTCCAAACGACTCTGCCAGAGCCGCAACCGTAGCGCTGTGTCATATTCGGGCCTGGTGTTCTATGTATACAAGGCCAAGCGCACGCATCATGGCCTGAAGGGGCCATAGTTCCTCATTGTCAAGCGCAGCGCTTCCTATGTGGGCAATCGCTTCCGTCCGGTTAACAAGCTGACCTTTATCGTTTTTTTCAATGAATGTAGCGTCGCGGGTGGCCTTTACCTTCTTGGCTATTTCCGTCAAAGCCCAATCCCATGACTTCTCCTGCCACTTTTCGCTCCCTGGGGCCCTGTAAAGAACCTTCTGTAGCCTACTCGGGTTTGCAGCCGTTACCTGGAATGTAGCTGCGCCTTTGGCACATAGAGCTCCCTCATTGATCGGGCTATCAGGGTCTCCCTCTATGTTAATGATCTTGTTAGTTTTTGAATCTGTGCTGCATAGCAGTCCACAACCTACTGCACAGTAGGCGCAAACTGAGGTGCTTTGCTTGGCCGTTTTCATCTTGTCAATCTTCTTTAGTTCGTCTGCATACGCCTTAACGGGTTGCAGGTCTACTCCCAAAGAAGAAAGCGCCAAACCAGCGCCAACTACGCCAGATATCTTAAAGAAATCCCGGCGAGATACTGTCATCTTGCGCTCTCCTTTCTGATGATTTTAAGAACTAGCAAAAACATCCGAGAAAACTGCTTCCGAATAGCGAGGACTCTATTGGTCAGCGCGTACTCTGTTTAAACATTCTTTGTTTCGTAATGAATTGATCCAGAGAACCATCAATTAGAGACTAAGTTATGATAAGTGCCTGTTTTTCTCTGAAATATGATAATTGACCTTACTAAGCATTATGCGAAAGCCTTGTTGACACATGCTGTAATTTAAAGAATACAGCAGTTAAGGCCTGGTGTGTCAACAACGCAAAGAAACTCGACGATCATAACAAGTGGATATAATTACAATAAAAAATCAAAAAATAATGATTTAGCCATGTCATAATTGACGTAACTACTGTATTCAGCGCAGATGACATTGCGGGGAAGTTGAAATACAGACCAGATGGATCAATCACGTGTTTTCAGGAAATCCCTGACGCTTTGGATTAAAAGATAAACAAAACCTGCAAGCACAAGGATCCTTGCAATGGTTATCCCGTCTAATCCCGGGCTTGTCAAAAAAGATTCATAAACATAATAGCCAAGCAATGATGTCCCAAAAAAGCACAGCAAAACCTTTAACAAAGGATTAAGGAATTTTTTACCGGCCATGATCATCTCCTCTTGAGTAAATTTTGATTAAGGAATCGTCTCTTACGCAACATTTCTCGAAAAGGGCCCTGGAATCGATCAGGACTGCGCGCAGAGGATAAGACTTGATTTAGTTATAATGGATGGTATTTATTTTAGTCCACACTGATAATTGATTTAATACTTAATAGAGGAAAAAGATTATGAATGTATTGGTAATTAACGGATCACCGAGAATGGAGGCAGGCAACACGCAAGCGATATTGACTCCGTTTATGATTGGGATGAGGGAGGCAGGGGCAAAAATTGAAATAATAAAGCTTGCGTCCAAGAAAATCCAGTCGTGTAAAGGTTGCTTTACCTGCTATTCCCGGACGCCCGGCATCTGTGTTCTCGATGATGAAATGCTATCAGTAGAAGAAAAGCTCAAGGGATCTGATTTATGCGTTATAGCGACTCCGCTGTACCTCGATGGCATGACAGGTCTTTGCAAGAACTTTGTGGACAGACTGGTTACATTTCTGGATCCGCATTTCTCAGTAGATGGAAACAGGGTGTACCATCCATTGCGCAAGAGCTTTCCGGGCAGGATGTTCCTGCTTTCAGTTTGCGGTTATCCGGGGTTGTCAAATTTTGAACCTCTCGTCGAACACTTCAAAAGAATATGCCTCAACATGAGCTCAGAATTCAGTGGAGCGCTTTTGAGACCTGCGGCGTTCTCTCTTCTGATGGGCAAAAAATACCCGGAAAGACTCAGACAGGTGTTGGACGCAGCCAGGACAATAGGCAAAACTCTTATAGAAACAGGACATATCAATGAAGACCTGTTCAAAGTAGTAGCCCAGGATATCTGTCCAACATCCGAATTGCTTCAAATGGCAAACGCCTACTGGGATCGCGAACTGTCCCCAAAATAGATTGTAGAATTGTTCAAAGACGGGCAAACCGCTGAGGACCTTTTTTTCTGGAGCAATACCACTTCCCGGGCAGTTGATTATGACACTTGCTTGTCCCCCAAACCAAATCAGGCTATCAATCTGCTTGATGTCATTATTGCTGTTCCTCCAAGCGCAACAGGCTTTTGGTGGCGGAATTCTCTATGCCGTTCCTCCTGAGATTAGAGGAGAGGTTTATCCAGTAGCAAGATTCGCTGTGCAGACCTCAGAGAATGTGGCTATGGTTTCGGAGAATGACCTGGAATACACTTTCCGCCAGACTTTCCTGAATGACAATGAATTTCCGCTAGAATCAGTCTACATGCTCCCCGTTCCAGAAGGATTAAATGAGTCAGACATAGAGGTTCGTGTAGATGACAACCCACATGCTTTCAAGGTAATAAGTTCACCTCTTGTGAAGGAAACGCTGCGGAGGATCGTCCAGAAACACCAGGAGAGCGAGTTGCTGGAACTTTGGGGAAAGCGGGTCTTGATGATGCCTTCCTTACACCTTGATTCACGAAAATCGTTGAGAATTATGATAAGTTACAAGGTGAAGAACCGGCTACATGATGGTCTGCTTGATCTGAGTCTGACACTTGCAGGGGAAAGATATTCTCGGGGTGTGGTCAATGATTTTTCAGTCTTGGTCAAGTTTAGGACAGGCCGAACGGTCAGGTCAAACCTGTCGCATACGCATATCATCAGTATAAACAGTGAGTCTCCTGATAGACAGATGGTGTCAGTCAGAGACAGGAATACCAAGATCATACAGGATTTCGAGCTGTTGACCACGTTTGGAGGAACAGATTTTGACCTGAGAATCTTCAATTTTGATGGAACTGACTCTAAAAGCTATTTTCTGATGATGTTGCAACCACCTGCTGACACTCAGCCCGTGACCGCCAAAAAGACAGATCGTGATATCATCTTTCTCGTGGACTGCTCCGGAAGCGTCGGTTCCAGGCAGTTGAGTGTGGCCAAATCGGTCGTTGTTGCAGGCATGAACCGACTGAATAACAGTGATAGATTTAACTTGATGTATTTTGACTCCAGTGTAAAAAAATTCTCAGACAAACCAGTGACTTTCACCCACGAAAACAGGGTTCAGGCAGAAGGCCTACTTGGGAAACTCGAGCCTTCGGGAGGCTCAGACCTCTTCAATTCGATCGTCGCCTCACTGGAATTATTCAATACTCGCAAGAAAGCTGGAACCATAATACTGTTCAGTGATGGACGTCCTACGGTGGGTGTGACCAATTTTGATTCCATTCTGGACGGAATAAGAAGACTCAACAGATACAGATCAAGAATATACGTGATCAGTGTAGGAGATCGTCCGAATGCGCTGATGATGGATCAACTTGCTTCCCAGAATGGGGGTAAGCTCATTTCAGCATCAGAAAACGTGTCATCTCAGGACGTTGTAGACAGGGTTTTTTCATTGATGCGGAGTCCTGTAATAAATGAAATTTCTATCGATTATGAGGATATTTACCCTGAAGATGTATTCCCTGAATCTACATCAGGTATTAGTGGGAATGGAACTCTGTTTTTCCTGGGAAGTTACGACAAGAACTATCCTTCAAACGCCAAGATTAGAGCTCGCGCCAAAATCAGGGGCAAGGTGAGGTCATCTTCCATGGCCATGAAAACGGCAAAGACTCTTGAAAAGGGTAAATGGATAGAGACCGTTTGGGCAATGAGGAAATTCGCTCGCTTGCTGGAGAGAGAAATGATGAAAAATGATCCCGGGACTTCCGAAAGACTCTCTGTTCTTTGTAACAACTATGGGTTCACAGACCCGTTCAAGAAAGTTTATCCGGGAATCTTGTCAAACGACAGGTTGTGGGATTTTTCCACTTCATTCATACCTTCCAGGATCATGTCTCCTTCATATAGAGCAGTAAGAGACCGTCTGTTCAGATTCTCGGGCGGTTCCTGGATAGACACTACCGTAAAAGCCCGCATTCCGATAAAAGTTGTGGCGCCCTTTTCCGATGAGTTCTTCGCCCTGTTGGATGAAGATCCGGATCTGGCCGTATATTTCTCTTTGGGACCTCAAGTGACAGTTCTTGGAAACACTGGCGCAATAAGCACTCGTGTTTCCTCATTAAAGATTTCTCAGTAATAAGCCCATCTGACACAGGCAATTCACTCCTTGAGCTTACATCAAAGGAGGCCTCATTATCAATCTTATGGCTTCCGAAGCTTTAGCCGCGAGCTCAGGCTCCTCCTTTTCCAAATCCAGCAACTGCCTCAGATGATCGGCGGTGCGTAGCAGCATCATGGAAATGTCGCCTTCGTCGGCGCTGATATGAGCGTTGAGTTCTTCCCAGTTGACTTCCTGAGACCACAGAAAGACTGTAGCCGCAGGCCAGAACATTATTGCTGGAGCCTGAAATCCTCTTTCACTCATCAGACTGACTACAGGCCCAAGAGAGTTGACCACCTTTTTGAACAGTCTCCAGAGGCTTTTGGTCCTCGCCCAAAGTTCTTTACTAATGTGAATTTCTCGATCCTTGTCCAAGACAAACGGGGCTATCATGGCTGCAAGCTCTATTGGGCCCACATTTCTGAATTGTCCTGATCTGATGAGTTCAGCTATCAGTAAGGGATGATCGAGTCTAAGTTTGGCTGCCCAGGTTCCATCGTATGTGGGAGCTCCATGATCATCCACATAGCCAAGTTCCACCAGCATATCCATGTGATTTCTGAAAGCCGCAATGAGTTTTTCATTAATTTTCCTTGCCCTTGTCGACCCTTCAACAAAAGAGGCAAAGGAAAATTCAAGTAGTTTGATTACTCCTTCAGGATCATGGGAGAGCAGCAGGTTGAGAGTCATGGAAAAATTTATGGTTATCCTGGACTTCAGCGGTTCGGGTCTAGATAGAAGAAGTTCCCTCACAAGATTTATGTCCAGATATTTTCCAGGAACCATAAGAATGAAACCAACATTGTCTATTCCTCTACGCCCGCATCGGCCCGTCATCTGATGAAATTCTGTAGCAGTCATGTCAACAAATTTATGGCCATCAAAACGGTCACTTTGCATTATTACAACCGTTCTGGCCGGAAAATTCACGCCTGCAGCCACGGTGGAAGTGGAGAAGATGGCGTCGAGATGACCCGAAATCATCATGTTTTCAACAAAAAGACGCCATGCTGGTAGATGGCCAGCATGATGAGCCCCTACCCGACATCCCAGTAGCCGTCTGAGTTGACGTTGATTTCTGAGATCCGGATATTTCTGGAGAAACGATTCTACAGCCTTGTCACGGTCTGCGACGTCCGATGTCTCGGGAGCAGGAAGTAGTTTTGAAACCGATGAGTCACAATCCGATCTGGACTTGAAGAAAAAAATGGCCGGTAGTAGATCGAATTCTCTGAGGCATCGCATTATTTTGTTAACGTCCAGGTCTGTCTGTTGCGAAAACCTTCTTTTCCCGTGAAATAATTTTGCTATCTCAGATACTGTCGGAAATAGTCTTTTTCCACTTAGAAATGGAGTCAACTCACCTGAGGGCATCAGGAACAGCTCTCTAAGCGGCACAGGCCTCTCTCTGGACGACACTATTTTGCAGGAACTCCCTCTAATGTGTTCGAGCCAGTGGGCTATTTGCGTTGCGTTTGAAAGTGTAGCTGACAAGAGGAGCAATCGGACTCGTCCGGGCAGATAAATCAGCACTTCCTCCCATACAACGCCTCTGTCCGCGTCCCCCAGATAATGGGCCTCGTCAAGTATCACCAGTCCGGCCTTGAGATCCTGGCCCGATTGCATCGAGTCGTATAACTGGTTTCTAAGTATTTCAGTAGTGCCTACAATGATTGGGGCATCGGTATTCTCTTTTCGGTCACCAGTAAGGATTCCCACATTCTGCTCACCAAGCGCTTTACCGAACTCGTCGAATTTTGAGTTGGAAAGCGCTTTAAGCGGAGTGGCGTACCAAACCGACTGCTGATGACGGAGACTACGTTTCGTGGCCTCAAGAGCTATCCAGGTTTTACCGGAACCCGTGGGCGCGCTAACCAGAACATCCACATTTCTGATTAGTTCTACCGCCTCCAACTGGAAAGGGTCTGCCTTGAATGAGGACTGCTCAGGAGAACCTATGCGCTCGAGTAGTTTCCTGGCATGTCGATTCAGTTTTGGAGACCAACGGGTCTCATTGTCTATTTCCCAACTTTTTCCACGATGAGAATCCGTGTCTTTACGCCTCTTGAACTGCGGGCGCTTTTCAACTCTGGTTTTTATCATTTAGTCTCAAACTTGCCTGAGTAATATAAGTTTAGGGGCCTTACCTGCTGAAACAATGCAATGTCTATAGCGATGCGGCGGGGCGCCCCATCAAAAAATTCCTTGTCTAAAGACTTTTGAACCCATGATCCAAGTCCTCTATGATGTCATTAACATCTTCAATGCCAATTGACAGGCGAATCAGTTCATCAGGGATCCCAGCTTCTTGTCTTTGATCAGTGGTCAACTGGGAATGTGTGGTGCTGGCGGGGTGGATGACAAGGCTCTTGGCATCGCCCACGTTAGCCAGGTGTGAAAACAATTTCAGGTTATCTATGAATTTCTCCGCCATGGCGCTGGTTCCATCCAGTCCAAACACTACCACACCACCTGACATCCCTTCCCGGAAATAGCGCTGTGCCATGGCAAATGATGGATCAGCCGCTAATCCAGGATACCTAACCCATCTGACTTTCTCGTGTTCAGACAAGTACTGGGCTACTTTGAGGGAATTTTCACAGTGACGCTGCATCCTAAGAGCCAGAGTCTCCAAACCTTGCAGAAACATCCATGAGTTATCGGGGCTTATGCAGGCTCCCAGATTCCTCAATGCCACAAGCCTCATTCGAAGAATGTATGCCATCTCCTGAAGAGGACCGAGATCATGGGCAAAACGAAGGCCATGATAGGATTCCTCAGGTTCTACAAACATCCTGAATTTTGAATCACTCCAGTCAAATTTACCCGAATCGATCACAATACCGCCAACAGCTGTTCCATGACCACCTATCCATTTGGTGAGGGAATGCGCCACTATTGAAGCCCCATAGTCAATCGGCCTGAACAGATATGGAGTGGTGAAGGTAGAATCCACAATCAATGGCAAATGAAATTCATCCGCTATGCCTGCAATTCTGGAAATGTCAGGAACACCGAGTCTTGGGTTTCCTATGGATTCAATGAATATTGCTCTGGTGTTTTCTGTAACTGCCCTCCTGAAACTTTCAGGATTTTCATAGTCTGCGAAAACTGTTTTTATACCAAACTTGGGCAATATGTCATTAAACATGGTGTAGGTTCCGCCGTAGAGATTTCGAGCGGAAATTATCTCATTACCACTTTCGGCAATGTTTATGATGGAATAGAATATGGCTGATGTTCCCGAAGCCGTAGCCAAAGCGCCCACTCCACCCTCCAACGCCGCCATTCTTTTCTCAAGAATATCGGTGGTAGGGTTCATTAACCTCGTGTAAATATTACCCAGACGCTTGAGTCCAAAAAGGTCCGACGCATGCTTGGAGTCTTTGAACACATAAGATGATGTCCGGTGTACAGGCACACCCCTTGACAAGCTTGGCTCATCTACCGTTTGACCAGCGTGAACGGCTAGTGTGCTGAAACCTGGCCCTTTATCGACAGAAGTCATGTTGTGATCCTCATTTCACAGTTGTTCAGTGTTCGCTGTTTCCACCACCAATGTCTCATAAAAGCTGCAGAATATTCTATCATTTGTTTTGAATACAACAAGTATTTAGCAGAATGCCCAGATCGGAACACCCCGGATCAAACTGGAAAACGAAGTCGAAGCTTTCAGATGGAGTTGTTAATCAAATTCAGCGCATTTAATTACCTTTCTTCCCAACATACAATTACTTGACTTTTGATGTAATATTGAATAATTGGTTTAATATGTTAAGATCGCTACTTAAAGAAATCGAGCGGCGTTCGCGTTTTGAATCCATTCCAAAACGATTCCCTGAACTCTACGAATTCAGGGCAGGGGCTGTGCTGTTCACCGACGAAGCTTTTGAACAGTTGGACAGTTTTCTGCTGGCCGGAGGTTATTCTTTCCAGGATGTGGCTGTTCAGGCTGGAGTCAGATGGGCTTCAGCTTCACAAAAAGTCTCTTTGAGAAAAACAATCGTGAGTCGAGGTTTTAAAACGCCATCCTGTCTATGGGCATACAGGCAGTTGCGTGGAGCACCCGAGGATATTCTCTTGGACTTCGAATCTCCCGAAATGACCTACATGCAGATTCTGCTGTTGAAGGAGATAGATCCTGGAGTGTCAGCTCCATTCCAGATTGAAAAATTCATTTCAAACAAACAGGTTGCGGACGAAATCAGGGAGACATCCAGATTGTGTTGTCTTCGATTGCTTGATTTTGGTCTAAACCCTGAGCTCCTTAGAAATCTTCAACAGCGTTACCCGGGAGTCGAGATTTTAAAAAACTGGAATCCATGTATTCCGGGCGCGGTAGTCAGGCAAGACAACTGTGAAATAAAATCATTTGTGGACTTTCACCAGTTAGTTCGATCTCTGAAAGATCTAAAAGAATTATCTTCACTGACCAGAGTGCTCTACATAATGAGTTTGTTCTACATACCCTTGACAGAGAGGGAAATTCACTCCCTGTTGCTCAGTCAGACAGATGTTCAGTTTTTCAGGCGCTTAAAATCTGCCGGCATTATAGAAGTAACGGAATCCGGTTGCGCTTTGACCAGTGAACCCTCGAGACAAAGCCTCGTCAGGAAGTTTCTCTTCGATTCGTATCCTCTTGCCAGGGATTCACTGAACAGATCCAGAGTCGCAAGAAAAAAAGAGGACAGGGAAAAAAGGGTAAAAAGTCTGGAATTAGACCGACAAGCTCTTGAAATGTCACCGGATGGTGTGATCTCGGTAGATCAGAAGACCCAACTTTATTACATGAACAAGACCGCCACAAGAATGCTTTCAGATTCCGGCTCCCTGAAGAATTACCTCTTTGGAAAATCCAACATTGACGATGAGCTTCGTAGTTACAGTCCAGAAAAACTGCTTTACAATGTATCAAGAGTTCAAACCGACAATGGTGATACGATTGAAGTTTTCGGGAAACGGGTCGAGATTGGGGCTGACGGTAGAAGATTTGAACTGCAACTTGGGCCACAGGTAATACTACTGAGAGATATTACAGATCAGTTCCTGGTCGGCAAGGAAATAGGAAAACTCTACCGACACGAACTCGGGGCAGCTCTGGACATCATGGGTATCGGGCTTCAAACTGCCAAGCAGTTGATATCACAAAACAAGCCAGAAGATGCCGTCAATTTCATAAACCAGGTTGAATCAAAACGTATGCAGCTTGTGTCAATGCTGGAAGAGAGGATTGATTTCATAAGACTTCATTCCGACTCGTTCAGGATAACGCCTTCTACGCTAAATCTGAATGTCCTTATCGAGAAATGTGTTTCCAGTTACAGGCAGGTTGCCACTGAGAGAATGCTAAACCTTTCTTCCAATCATCTTAAAACGGGCGCAGTTTACGTTAAGGCTGAGGAGAGGTTTCTTATAAAGCTTTTCGACAATCTTTTGAGAAACGCCATAAAGTTTTCAAAAGAATCTGGGTTCATCAAAGTTACGTTAGGGTCCAGACGAAACGAAGCCTTTGTGAAACTCGAAGACAATGGAGCTGGAATTCCTGAAAAGAATCTCAATCGAATATTTAAACTGGGCTTCACTACGGGAGGCACTGGAAGAGGTTTATATCTGGCCCGAAAAATCGCAATGGCTCACTCAGGGCGGATAGAGGTAAAAAGTAAAGAAGGGCATGGCGCCTGTTTTACCGTCTTTTTGCCACTTTGCCGGGAGGATCAAACATGACTTCCAGGATGAGGCTTTTGATTGCGGATGATGAGCCAATAATTCGGGACACGGTCAGGTTCTTACTCGGTGGCATTTATGAGATAGAACAGACAGATTCAGCTAATGGTTTGAAGAAAATCATCAAGAAAGGTTTTGACGCTGTCCTGCTTGACATAATGTTCCCCGACGGGAACGGAATTGATCTGTGCCGGGATCTCAAGAGCATGTATCCTGACCTCACTATAGTCATCAGCTCTTCCATGGAAACCGTTGACGCCTGGAATTCTGCTTTTGACGCGGGGGCTGACAGTTATATAGAAAAACGAGAACTCCTTAATCAGGATCCACGTAAGATATCCCTGATGATCAATAATCTGGTTGATAGAAATCGTCTTAGACGGCGGGCTGAGGAACAGAATAAATGGCAGGCGGAATTGCTTTCTGTGTTGTCTCATGATGTACGGGCCCCATTTCAGTCAGTCCTGAGTTCCCTTGACCTGTTACGCAAGGCGGACCTGAAGCCTGACCTGAATGTTTTGATTGAGGAGACTCTGGAATCGGCCAGACAACAGTTGTCCTTCATAAATTCGCTTCTGGATTTGCTCCGGCTGGAATCCGGGATAACAGGCCTCAGAATGACACGTTTTGATCCGAACCTGCCGGTCAACCAGAGTGTTCAGACTCTCAAAAGCCTGATGTTGAAAAAAAACATAGATCTCGAACTATCCATGTCACCGTCTCTTCCCGAAATCTTGGGGGACATTGGCCAAATAGCCAGAATGGTCACAAACCTTCTCAGTAACGCAATCAAGTTCACACCTCGTGGAGGAAACATAAAGGTTTCTACTGGTTGTATCGAAAGAGACAAAGTTGATGGGATCGAAATACGGGTTGCAGACAGCGGAGTTGGAATATCAAAGACAGACATTCCGGGAATTTTCGATAAATTTCACCGCGGCAAGGACAGGGGCACAGAAGGGGAAAAAGGCACCGGCCTCGGATTGGCGATATGCAGGGAGCTGACTCAGTTACATCATGGTAAAATATCAGTGAACAGCTCTCCTGGGGAAGGGAGCGAATTCAGAATTTGGTTACCTGTGGAATCAGATCAAAACGGCAATTTATTATGAATCAGTATGCCATCGGGAATTGAAAAACAGACACATTTAGGAAAACGTCATGCGAAAACCGGTTATTAACGAACTTGTAATGATTTGTTTCGCGCTTTTGGCTGTCGGCGCGACTAGTTGCGATCTGGCGCCGGCCAAGCCTGAAGAGGCGTTCATCCTCTATAGGGACAGGATGAGAAACACTCAAGTTACAAATGCCAGGGCAATGCTATCACCCGAATCTCAGGCCCTTGTTCAAAAGATGGAATCAAACTATCAGCTGGATCAGCCCCCTGAGAACATCGCCTTCCTGAATGCTCTTGATCCTACAACACCTCCAACACCCATCAAGATCGAGGATGCTCTGGCCGTCCTTGAGGTGAGGACTCTCAAGGGAACCAACAAGATAGTCCGTCTGATCCGCTCTGAATCAGAAAACAGGTGGAAAGTTGATGTGTCGGATGAATTGCGACAACTGGACAACTTTCTGGCAGCCAGAAAAACGCTGGATTCCATGCAGGAGCAGGCTGGAGAGTTTGCCGCTGCTTGGAAAGCAATGGATAGTCAGTTGAGCAGAAAAACTTTGATCGAACCAGAGAAAGAACACAAGGATCAAGTGAAAGAGGTTAAAAAAACTCCGGTGAAAAAACCGGCGAAGGCCCAGAAAAAAGGGCCTTCTGCACGTGAGGATTAAATACGCCAAAGCCTGATGTCAATGCTGAGACAATTTGGAAAGTTCCCTGGCGAGAATTTCGTTTACCATGCCAGGGTTGGCTTTACCTCTGGAAGCTTTCATGACCTGTCCTACAAAAAATCCCATTACCTGAGTCTTTCCTGCAAGATACTTTTCGACCTCTTTTGGATTATCGTTGAGTATTCCGGTTATTATGGACTCCAGTTCCGAGGTGTCCGAAACCTGAAGAAGTCCCTTTTCCTGAACTATTTTATCTGGGGACAATCCTGTTGCCCACATTTCATCAAAAACCGTCTTGGCTATTTTGCCGGATATCTTTCCGTCATCAATCATTTTTAGCAAGGCAGCCAGTTGCTCAGGTTTGACCAAAACTTCAATAATGGGCTTTTCATCAGCTTTGAGAGCCCTCATGAATTCTGTCATGATCCAGTTACTCACAGATTTGGGGTTTGTGAAAGATTTCACAACGGCCTCAAAATATTCGGCCATGTCCCTGGAAGCTGTTAATACACCAGCGTCGTAAGAAGGAATGCCAAACTCCCTGATGAAACGCTCCTTTTTCTCTGCAGGAAGCTCAGGAAGGCCCGTTCGAATATCTTCAATCATTTCAGTCGTCACGTGCAAAGGCAACAAATCCGGATCAGGAAAGTACCTATAGTCGTGCGCCTGCTCCTTACTCCTCATGGATACAGTAGATCCTGAAGCCAGATCAAACAGCCTGGTCTCCTGAACTATTTTTCCACCTTCCCGCAATACCTCGATGTGACGATCTATTTCGTACTGAAGCCCTCTCTGGACATTCCTGAATGAGTTCATGTTCTTGAGTTCCGTCTTTACGCCAAACTCCGATTGTCCAACTGGTCTGACGGAAATATTTGCGTCACACCTGAAACTGCCTTCCTCCATATTACCGTCACAAATGCGAAGATAAACAAGCATGGAATGCAATGTTTTCAGATAGCTGGAAGCCTCCTCTGGAGTTCGCATGTCAGGTTCCGAGACTATTTCAATTAGAGGAACCCCAGTTCTGTTCAGATCAACGTATGAAACCGGTCTATGTTCGTCATGTATCAATTTTCCCGCGTCTTCTTCCATGTGAATCCTGGTGATGCCGATTTTTCTGATGCCGGAATCAGTTTCCACCATGACCCAGCCGTGCTCAGAAACAGGGAGTTCATACTGTGAAATCTGATAGTTCTTGGGTAGATCTGGGTAGTAGTAATTTTTTCGGGCAAACCGGCTGAATTCATTTATCTTGCAATTACAGGCTAATGCCATCTTTATGGTGAACTCCAGCGCCTTCTTGTTAAACACAGGTAAAGTTCCGGGCATTCCCTGGCAAATCGGACAGGTGTTCATGTTTGGATCAGCGCCAAATTTTGTCGAACAAGAACAGAACGCCTTCGAATTCGTGAGTAATTGTGCGTGGATCTCCAATCCTATTACAGCTTCGTATTGCATGATCTCCTCAGTTAACCATCAGCGCAGGTCTGGCTAGGTGGTGAGTTGTTTGTCCTTGAAAAGCGGATGAAAGTTGAACAAGTTTTCCTTCCTGAAAATGGGAAGAAATAAGCTGTAGACCTATTGGCAAGCCCTCTGTCGATACTCCACATGGAATCGAGATGCCGGGAAGCCCAGCCATATTTACAGGAATCGTGAAAACGTCCGTGAGATACATTTGAATCGGATCATTGATTTTTTCACCCAACCTGAACGCCGGCGCAGGGGCTGTCGGGCAGAAAATTGCGTCGCAAGATTCGAACGCCCTCTTGAAATCATTTGTAATCAGGGTTCTTATCTTGGCTGCTTTAAGATAATAAGCGTCATAATAACCGGATGATAAGGCATAAGTCCCCAGCATTATACGGCGTTTTACTTCCTGTCCAAAACCTGCCGCCCTTGACTTGCAATACATGTCGATCATTCCGTCAACGTCATCTGACCTGTACCCGTATTTTACGCCATCATAACGGGCCAGGTTGGATGAAGCCTCACAAGGAGCTATTATGTAGTAGGCCGCAATACCATAATCCAGATGAGGCAACGAAAGCTCCACGAATTTAATCCCTAAACTTTCGAAAACCCTCCTGGCCTCAAGGACAGCCTTTTCAACATCCCGGTTTTCGATCTTGTCCAGGAACTGGGATGGAGCCCCGATCGTCATCCCTTTGACCGGTTTGTCCAGGAATGTAGTAAAATCAGGATATTCAGTCGGCACAGACGTTGAATCGAGCGGATCATGCCCGCAGATCAAGTTCAGCATCAGAGCTATATCGCGAACGTCTCGAGCAAATGGTCCTATCTGATCCAGACTAGATGCGTATGCCACAAGACCAAACCGTGATACAGCGCCATAGGTCGGCTTTAGTCCTGTCACTCCACAGTAAGATGCCGGAAGCCTTATCGAACCCCCTGTATCAGAACCGAGAGATACAGGGGTTTCTCCAGCGGCAACCGCTGCGGCTGAACCTCCGCTGGATCCACCAGGGGTAAAATCGAGACCCCAGGGGTTTCTGGTTGGACCCCAAAAGGATGTCTCCGTTGATGATCCCATGGCAAACTCATCCATGTTGGCGCTACCAAGAATGACCATTCCCTCACTCTGAATCTTGTCAACTACTGTCGCATTGTAAGGTGGTCTGAAGTTCTCAAGTATTTTAGAGCCACAACTGGTGCGTCGACCTTTGAAACACATATTATCTTTGATGGCCATAGGGATGCCTGTGAGAGGTCCAGCGTCTCCCTTTCGCAACAAATCATCTGCCCTGCGGGCGGACTCGAGAGCTGACTCCTCATCCAGACTCACAAAGGCGTGGATATCTGATTCGAGCTTTTTTGTTCTGCTCAAAACAGATTCTGTAATTTCTATCGAGGACGTTTTCCGTTGTTTTAGCAAGCTGGTTAATTCGTGTGCGGTCTTATTGAAAAGGTCAGACAAAGGTTTCTCCCTTCCAGAATACGAGTTCATAAAAATGCGAATATTATTCTATTATTTTTGGAACCCGGAACGACGACCCCTCTACTGAGGGCGCATTTGCCAACGCTTCTTCTATAGGCAAAGACGGTTTGACTATATCATCGCGCAACGGGTTGAATAGCTCTACAGGGCTGGCCATAGGTTCAACATCGCCGGTGTCTACAGATTCCAGCGTGTCCATATACTTTAGTATGTCATCGAGTTGATTCTGATATTTTGATTTCTCTTCCTGGGTCAGAGATAGCCTGCCCAACAAGGCCACATAATCGACTTGATCTGGAGTTATTTTCACTATGTACCTCTAAATATGCATTATCTTAAAAGTGATTCCCTGTATTCACACACATCAGATCAGGTGCATAACACATCTGACCTGAATTCCCTGATGGCTGCGACTTCTGCCATTTAAGGCTCCAGAAGACTCCGGGACCACTCAGCTTTCTGGGTGGCCGATGGATTGAGAAGTTTCTGTATGATTGTCCTGGTAAATGGGCCTGCTGGAGTTGGATACACACTATACTGAGTAGCTTTTCCTTTTTCATCAGTAAAGGCGTCCCACCTGAAAATTTTTTCCGGAATCTGATCCTCAGCTTTAATCAGAGGATAGTGTAGAGGTTTCTCTGATGCTCTGAGTGTCTCACCCAAGCCTGCGGCCTTCGGGCTTCCATGACAATCCTGGCAGCTTCTGCCATTTCTGGCTGTAGTGTGAGGAGTGTATGGATTAACGACAAGAGCCGGATGATTGGCGCCGGTAAGTGGAATTTTCCTGTCCCAAATAGGGATATCTTCGCCGTTCACGTATGAGATTACATACTGGTACATGGGTCTCAAGACGCTCACTTTACCATCTGAATCGATTCCGAGTGGAGGATTCGACCAACGCCTCAGTGTCCAACCCCTGTACCATATTCCTGGCCGGGTTTCTTTTGAAATCCAGTCCGTCGAAACAGGAGGCTTCCACTCATCTTCGGGCAGGTTGGGGAGTCTGCCTTCCTGAGGTGGAATTAGTTCCGCATAAGCGCCGGTAAAATTTTTCAGGAGGCTTTGAACCTGAGGATCATTTTGGGCTGCGTTGATGGACCATTTCCAGTATTCGCCGCGTTCATCCAGCATTAGATGGAGTCCATAATCCTGAAACGACCACGCTGCGTGACACGCTGAACAGGTAAGACTGGCCTGGTGCGCTGGAATACGGTGGGAGGCTATGTCAGGATTCCATTGTGGAATAGTCTTTTCTTTCCTACCCAAAAGTAGTGTAGCGCCCGAGCTGTCTCGTAACACTGAAGGATGATCCCCCGATAGATGGCAGCTAATGCAGGTAATCTTAACATTTTTTGTCACCGTTTTGATCGGTTTTCCGTCTCCGTGGATTTCATCGAGAGTGTGACAATCTGTGCAACCCATTGATGCCCGAAAATGGACATCAGAACTCAATCTGTGCTGTTCAGAGCCATAGATCGTTGGAGCCTGGGCCCCTTTTACAATGGGGGATTTAAATCCCCTGTTGTGGTCTTTTTCGTAAAGGCCAACGAAATCACCGCCAACATGGTTGGAGTTGTGGCATTTCAGGCATGCTGTTATTCCAACGTTCCTGACAATAGCATGGCGTTTCGGCTTTTCAGCGCTCCAGTTAGAATAGGCTATGTGGCATGCTGAACACCCCTTGCCTCTAACCTCTCCAGCACGTTTTGATCCTGATGAGTGAAGGTGACAACGCAGGCAGGATCTTCGGAGAAGATCGGCGCCCAATTTTAGCGACAATTCGCCAGGGTCAACGCTATGAGAATCTGACCCGTCCGATACAGGTTGAGACGAGATTTTGGCAAAAAAATCTGCAGGGTCTGGAAGCTTTGTCAGACTTGTCGAGTCGGTGGTCGCGTATACGGGTGAGGAGCATTCTTTGGCCCCAAAAGAAAACATGGTCTGGTTGATGATTCCGGGAGACAAAGCCATTCGGGAGTTTTTTACTTTCTGACAGACCTCGCTGTGACATTTCCCACACGTTTTATCAACGGAATCCAGGGCTCCAGGATCTGCGATCAAGCCGATGTGAGCATCCTCACGGGAATCAGCCTCTGTGTTACCCCCATGACAGTTGTTGCATGCAATTGCATGAGATGGGTCCATCGCTAAATTGTCCTTGTGGCATGAAACACATTTCGATGAGCCTTTACAATCAACCACGGGGCCTAATTCAGGGGGATCTCCCCACCATTCGGGATATATATCCGAGACTACACCCGGAACGGCATTTTGGGATGGCTTCAACAACATTTCGCCATTTGCGGGGCAGAGCATTGTTACCCCTGATAGCAAACAGGCCATCAATAACAGTTTAAATAATGTCTGGCGGTTCATGCTTGAAAACCACTAAGAGAAGACGAATCAGGGACGTTCTATCTGTATTGACCTACCAGTCGCTCAAGCTGGGCAGTAGGCAAAGCGCCGCCTGCCGGGTTGTTCCTTCCGAAATCAATCAGAACCTGCTCTATCGCGCGTAATGCCAATGCATAGTTGGGATGTTGAGGAACGAATCCATTAAGAGCCAGTATCTGCCCAGCTGCTTCAAATTCTCTACCGGGAACAAGGTTGAGCGGATTGGGCCATAAAAACTCTGCTCGTCGTGGCTGGGGTCTTGCTGGCTGCTCCGCTGCAGAAACTGAGGGTTGATCAGCGGGGCGCGGTTTGGCCGGTTTCTCTGCCTGTGCCTTTGGCACGGGGCTAACTTGCGTTTTGCCGCCCTTGGGTTGCACACAGTGGTCAGAATTCCGAAAACATTTCAGCCTGCACTGTTCCGTGAAATACTCGTCGTAGCCAGACTTGGAACAACAATCATAACACTGCTCCCTTGTCTGTTGCGAATGCGCCAGAGTGAATTGGCTGACCGTGACCAACACAATAAAAAATATCTGGAACAAAGGACTAACAGTACAGCGGGTTTTAAGAGAAATTGAATCTCTATCAGCTGCGCTTGACTCTAATTTCATGGTCTGATCCTCCTAGGCAGGAATTGATTCCGAATTAAGCTTTATTACCTGTCTTCAAGAGATCCATGGCTTGCACACTCGCGGCCGCAAACCAACCGCCCCAAAAAGGCAGACAGCCCGACACATATTGAGGGATTTAGTGAGAGAAGCCTCATGCTTCAACACATATAGCGCAACGTGGAATGGTCATTGCGCCTCACTTCCTTTTAAAACTACACACTTTTTTCCTGCTGAACTGAATGACAGATGCTTCTTGAGACCAGCGTACGGCCTTTTCTCTGACTCAAAGGCCTCAGCCCATATGTTTTCTATTGGATCCCACACGTAGGTGCGAAAATAATAGTTTTTTCCCTGAACAAAATATACCCCCAGAGACCACTCATCAGTCGTAGAGTTTCGGCACATCCTCACATGAACAGAATCAATTTCTCTATTGACCACATCTATGGCCGAATTCTTTATTTTTGTAACATACTTTGAATGATCATGTTTCCTGAATTCCGGATTTCTCTCTTCCTCTTCCAGTCCATCGGTGTCCTTGTCATCGGTTTCCGGTTTCGATCTCAATGGAGGCAAGGGTTTGTCACCCCGTTTCTGATCCTTAAGCTCAGGAAAGTCGCCCTGTTCTTTTCCTGTCAGCCGCTTGGGCGGTTTCAATGATTCCTGAGGTAAATCTGGCCCGGACTGAGTAGGCATGCTTTTTTTGTCATCAGAAATTTCAGATTTCTTTTCGATCTTTTCAGGAATCTCTGTTGAAGCTTTTTGGGGGGTGGTCTCCATTTTAGCTTCTGGACTGACTGTTTTGCCTTGAGTCTTGTCTTTGTCAAAGGCCCCTGGATTATCGTCACCGAGTTTAGGTTTAATCAAGGTCGATTGGGCAGTGGAAGCCCCAGGATTGTCCTTGGACTTGAGAAGACCGATAAAGGAAGAGGAACATCCAGACACAAGCGCAGTAACCAATACGAGCGTGAACACATATTTCCAGTTTAAGGGCAGTCGATGTAATCCTGTAGAAAAATGCTCATGATCATACATTGTAATAAAATTCTCTGCATCGTGCATAGGCTTATCGATGCGGCCAGTCGAAGGACCCAATCGCTACATCCAATAAAGTCCATTAGACGCTATAGGTATACTTTTTAGACTAAAAACGCAACCGTGAGACAATCTCACCAGGTCTCTGGCGTAAATTCAATGTCTGCAAATAATCAATTCGTGTTTCACTAGTATTGTGATATAGATAGTATTGGATCGTTGAGATTCTGATCAATTGGTTTGTTGAATTATTTTCTGAAACATCAGGGTATCTTACAGCGAATCCAAATTGCAGGATTTGTGATATATCGGATTAATATTTGGGACTTACAATAGCTCATCAAAATAATCAAGCTAGCGCACACTCTGAAAAAATCCAGGAGGCGGTATGTCAACAGAGAGACTTTTGAATCCGAAAAACACGAGCTCATTTCAGGCGATCATCAAAACATTATTTTATGGTAACAACGTAAAAAGAGTTGATTTGCGCGAATGTTATGAATTGGCGCGTAAACAGCCAGGCGTAATACAGACTGACCATCCCATGTACAAGGCCAAGGAAATGGGACTGCCTGCGGATGCAAAAGTATTGGTTGTTAACGACGGGTCAATCTTGGGCCGGACGGCAAAAGCAAGGGTATTGGTCCCCAAGATGGGGGCGGACAAAGGCAAATACGAGACCATTCTTCGTGAGGCGGTATACGACATGGGGAACAAGTCCCTCATTTATTCTAATGCCTACATGGGGTTGGACCCGGACTGCATGATCAAAGTTCACTACCTGACTACTGAACGCCATGCCATCAACGCCTTAAATGTCTGTCTGAATTTTCAGCACGAAACGCCAGAGTATCTTGAGGCTTACTCGAAGTCCTCGAAACTGGACTCGGAAACCGACGTCATCATGATCGCTGATCCTGATTGGAAGCATCCGGATTTCCCGATTGGACTGGTCATAATAGATCCTGAACACAATGCAGTTGCCGTTCTGGGCCTCAGATATTTCGGTGAGATGAAAAAAAATCTTCTGACTTTTGGCTGGACCATCGGTGTGAGAGCAGGAATGGTTGCATGCCACGCTGGAATCAAGGAATTTCATCTGACCGAGGGCAATTCATCCATGGCGGTTTTCGGTCTATCAGGATCAGGGAAATCCTCCCTTACCAATTCAGCCTTCCATGAGGGAGCTATCAGGACAGATCAGGGAGAAAAAGTTACCGTCATTCACGACGATGCTTTCAATATCGACATGGCGCACAACAAAAGTATAGTCCTTGAGCCCAATCTATTTGACAAGACAGATGGAACGGAGGCCGGCTCCAAGGATATAGACTTCTGGATGACCGCCATGAATCAGATGGTCACCGAAGATGAGAACGGAAACAAGGTCATTTTCCCGACTGATATCAGGAACCGGAATGGAAGGGCTATAAAAAGTCGCGAATGGCTGTTGAATCTTGCAGATACGGGTCCCATGCCCAACTACGTTTGCTACCTGATGAAAGATACTACTCTGCCTCCTATCACGTTTATTTCAAATCACAGGCTTGCAGTGGCGATGGGCGCCTCGTTGGCCACAATGAGGACCTCAGCCGAGAATGTAGCTGAGTCAGAAATGAATCGTCTTGTATTTGAGCCATTTGCCAACCCATTCAGGGTTTATCCCCTGACGTTGGACTGCGAACGATTTGAGGAGCTGTTCAAGAGGGGCGCAGTTGGCGTAATACTCAACACGAACAGATTTTATGCCTCAGAGGGAAAGGAATTTGACATTCCCAAAGAACTCACTCTTCCAATGGTTGTTCATGTTGCCAGAGGCAAGATGGAAACTGAGGAGTGGCCTATTTATCCTGGACTTAGGTTGCCGAAGAAAGGCAGCATGAGTTTTCTTGATCCGGATTATGACGCGAAATACACACCACCTACCGGGATCGACTACTGCCGGCTGCTTCAGAAACGGACACAGCAGAGGATCAATTTTCTTGCGGACCTGGCAAAAGATGGCGAAATTCAGGAAAGGTTCGTAGACTCCGTCAGACTGGCCATGATTACAATGGATGAGGTCATAAGGGCTATGGAAAAAGGATTGTAGGATATCTTTGCTGAAAGTCAGGATTTCCTTCCTCTGGAACAGATTTGCCTGAAAATGATTTATCGTCCCACAAGGAATACCCCAAAAACAAAGGCCCTTTAAATAGGGCCTTTGTTTTTATGACACGCCGGAATGATCAAGCGTGATATTTTCGATCAGGTTCTAGTTGTTGCCGCTTCCCGGATAAATGTCCGACTGAACCGTGCAAGAAGGCTTTGGTTCACTCTTGGCGCCCTTGATACCAATTTTGTTGAAAAGCGAAACGATGTACCCACCCAGCCACTTCTGGGGAAGTAATTTTTCTGTCACCCAGACAAGAGCAAATACTATTCCTGCTACTATTCCCGCTCCAATCAGAAAACTGATCAGTATGGCGAGACCTGACAAAAGGAGGCTGAAATAAACAGGAAACAGGAAACCATAGATGAAGCCGCGTCCCACACGGGTTGCTGAGTCTTCATCTTCATCTTTGCCCAAAATGTCGTTGAAGAGATTAACAAAATAGTTTTTCTTGTAATAGCTCAGTGCGGCGCTGATCAACCCCAATGCAATCATCCCGATCAATTTCCAAAGCATATTTTCCTCCTGTTACAGAAAATGCCCGACTAAGAGATTTCAGGCTTTTAGAATAAAGATTTTTCATTGATCTAACAAGTAATACAACATGTTGAAATAAATTTTTTTTACCCCTGACATAAGTCGTCAGGTCATTTTTTTGATTTTTTGCGCGCCTTACGCGCCTCTTTGTTTTTCTTTCTCTGTTTGTCCAATGATTTTCGAGACGTAATCTTGCCCTTGGAAAGTTCAGGAAGGGCAAAAGGGTTTTCCGGTGTAGGCGCAATTCCCTGACCAGCCCCGGTCAATCCGGAGAAGCCATCACTCAACATTTTTTTCAGACCCTTGAGTCTCTTGAATCGTCCTTTGATCTTACCGCCACCCATGGCGCCCATGAGGTCTCTCATGTCCTTAAACTTACCTAGCAAATCCTTGACCTCGGTATCTTTGCGCCCAGATCCCTTAGCTATGCGTCTTATTCTGCTATCATCTATCAGGTCCGGATGCTTACGCTCTTTTGGCGTCATGGAATTGATTATTGATTCCACTCG
Organism: uncultured Desulfomonile sp.; assembly: GCA_964542775.1. Lineage (GTDB taxonomy): Bacteria > Desulfobacterota > Desulfomonilia > Desulfomonilales > Desulfomonilaceae > CAITZA01. Next base: position 9,467 of record CAZIVV010000098.1, on the reverse strand, counting down.
AACGAGCTCGTAATCGTCAATGTTTGCCTGCTGCGGCATTCCGCCCTGAAAAAAAGGCAACTTCTCCAGGACATCCTGCAACGGACCCATCTTTTTTATAGTTTTTACCTGGTTTAAAAAATCGTTCAGTGAGAAATCACCCTGAAGCATTCGCATGGCGTCTTCTTCAGCTCTTTTCTCATCAACAACTTCCTCGAAGTCGCGCACAAGTCCTACTACGTCGCCAAACCCCAGTATCCTCGAAGCCAGGCCGTCTGGACGAAACTCCTCGAGTCGATCCAGACCTTCTCCCATTCCAACAAATTTAATCGGAACCCCAGTAGCTTCCTTAATGGAAATGGCCGCTCCACCCCTGGCGTCTCCATCGAGTTTTGTCAGAATGAACCCCGAAAGCTTTATCTTCTCATTGAAAGCTCTGGCCACATTGACAGATTCCTGACCAATCATCGCGTCACAAACCAGCAACACATTGTTGGGGGCAGTCAGTTCTTCTATCTGACGTAACTCTTCCATCAGCGATTCATCTACAGTTAGGCGCCCGGCGGTATCGAAAATGGTGACATTACACCCCAGACTGGCTGCCTGAGCTAGCGCTTTGGAACAAATTTCAGGAGGGTTGGCTCCAGCCTCCGAATAGACAGGGACGTTCAGGCTCTCTCCCAGAGTAATGAGTTGCTGAACGGCTGCCGGACGATAAACATCAGCTGCCACCAGCATTGGACGTTTTCCTGTCTTCATCAAAAACTTTGCAAGCTTGGCCGCGGTAGTTGTCTTTCCTGAACCCTGAAGGCCGACCATCATTATTGAACTTACAGGGGTCATTTTCAAATTCAGGCTGGTGTCAGCAGGACCCATAAGTTTTGCCAATTCATCGTGGCACAGCCTTATGAAATGATCGCCTGGGGAAACTTTTAATTTCTTGTCCTTATGCTTGATCTTGACCTGGACGATCTCGCCAAGAGCCTGTTCCTTGACGTTATCGAGAAAAGACCTGGTAACATTAAACTCGACGTCAGCTTCCAACAATGAGACCCTAACAATTTTAAGGGCTTCCGCGAGGTTCTCTTCATTGAGGGTCCGCATACCCTGCAAATACTGTTTTGCATCCCGGAATCCACGACTCAGGATTTCAAGCACCTGGATGGCCTCCTCACTAAAATTTCTTCTTAAACTTTTTTCTATAACATATTAGCTCTTGTAATGTAACAGTTTTCTTTTCTTGCCCCTGTCCAGCTTTTCTGATATAGGTTTCACGTTTTAGTCCCAAGAATAAAGCTGGAGAGGTTCAAATGATAGAGCAGCTCAAGAATTTCCATATCAAGACCAGGATATCGTCAGGGATAGGCGCTATAAATGCGCTGGGTGAGCTAGCCCAGTCCGTCGGCGGGAAAAAATACCTGCTGGTAGCGGACCCCTCTCTGGAGAGTTTTGGAATTCTGGATTCGGCTCGCAAGAGTCTTGCTAGCGCTGGGCTTGATGGTGAATCAAGTCTGAAGGTTGAGCCGGAGCCCTATCTGGACAACGCCGATGATGCCGCGGATCTGGGTCGTAAATTCAACGCTGATGTTGTAATCGGCATCGGAGGTGGTTCAGCCATGGACACAGCCAAGGCTGCCGCCGTATTGTTGACCAATGAGGGCAAGGCAGAGCAGTATGTAGGCCTTAATGTGGTCCCCAGACCAGGTGTTCCCACGATAATGGTTCCAACTACGGCTGGAACCGGGGCTGAAGTAACTTTCACCGCGGTTTTTACCAACAGGCAGACAAAAGCCAAGGGCGGGATAAACAGTGTCTACATGTTTCCTGAAGTAGCATTACTTGACCCTGAACTGACATTGTCCCTTCCCCCGGATATTACAGCTACGACCGGGATGGATGCTCTGACCCATGCCATAGAGTCAATTACGGGGCTCGCCTCCACGGTTTTTACTGAGACCCTGTCTCTGACGGCTGTGCGTCTTATTTCCGCTAGTATCAGAAGAGCTGTTTACAAGGGAAACGATATAGTGGCTCGAGAGAACATGCTACTGGGCAGCCTGTTTGGAGGCTTGGCCCTTGCAGACGCAGGAGTTGGCGCAGCCCATGCCCTGGCATATCCACTTGGAGGGAATTACAGAATACCACACGGTCTCGCAAACGCCGTACTTATTCCTCATGTGATGGAGTTCAATCTTCCGGCAGCTGAGAGGACTATGGCTCTAGTGGCTCAAAGTATGGGTGAACGAATAGACAACCTGTCATTGAGGTGGGCTGCTGAAGCGGCGGTCGATGCTGTGAGGACATTGTGCGATGATATCGGAATACCTGGGGGACTTTCTGATATCGGAGTTCCTATGGATGACATTCCCATGTTGGTTGAAGGCGCTCTCAAGGTAACACGGCCGGTAGAAAACAATCCAAGGAAGCTGGGACCGGAGGAAGCTGCGTTAATTTATGAGGCGGCCTTTTAGTGATTTTCTGTCATAAACAATAGCGCATGCCCCGGTTTTGTAGCCGGGGCTGTTTTAATACAGGCCACAGACGGGAATAGCGGAGGAGTTTCAAATGCCAGGCTATGAGTGGATCGGAGACAAAGAGAGAGATCAGGTAAATCAGGTTTTTGATACAGGTATTCTTTTCAGATACGAATTCAAGGACGAGAGAAAAGGTGTATACAAAGTCAGGGAGTTTGAGCAAAAGTTTGCTTCTTTCAACGGTGTTCCTTATGCTCAGGCTGTAACTTCTGGCACCACCGCCCTGAAAGTGGCTTTGGCCGCCTTGGGAATCAAACCTGGCGACGAAATAATAACTCAGGGTTTCACTTTCATAGCGACCTTTGAAGCTATAATTGAGGCTGGCGCCATCCCCATCCCGTGTGAAATTGACGATACCCTCAACATGGACCCCAATGATTTTGAAAAAAAAATTACGCCTCGAACTACAGCGGTCATCCCCGTACACATGCTTGGATCTCCGGCAAGAATAAAAGAGATAATTGAGATAGCCCAGAAACATGGAATCAAGGTGCTTGAGGACACTGCTCAAGCCTTGGGGGCTACTGTTGACGGTCAAAAAGTCGGCTCGATGGGCGACGCTGGCACATTTTCATTCGATTTTTACAAAACCATCACCACAGGTGAGGGTGGGATGGTGATCACCAGGGATGAATCCACTTACATCAGGGCATCGGAATATGCCGACCATGGTCACGATCATAACCCGGCGGTTGGTAGGGCGCTCGAGGGCAGAAGTTTTCTTGGCTTCAATTACAGGATGACAGAAATGCAGGGCGCAGTTGGTGTGGCCCAGATGGATCGTCTGCCTGAAATACTTGATACTCAGAAGAGGAATGCAAAAAAAATCAGAAGCTTGCTGGAAAGCCTAAAAAGCGTTGAGTTGAGGAGTTTGCCGGGAAACGGAGTGGATAGCAATACTCACGTGTGTTTCTTCCTGCCTGATCACGAAAAGGCGTCTGAATTTCACAAACGATTGGCGGCAAACGGGGTGAGCGCCATATATTTCAAAAACAACCTGTGGCATTTCATTCACAACTGGGAGCATTTACTGGAAAAGAAGACTGCATGGCCCGATTCGTTTCCATTTTGCAAGCCCTTCTGTCAGAGTGAAATCCAGTATTCTTCGAACATGCTTCCAAAAACACAGGATTATCTGGCTCGAACAATAGTTTTGCCAATAAGCCTGAAGCTTACGGAAGCTGCCATAGACAATGTCTGTAGCCAGATAGAAGCCGCTTCGAAAGAAATACTGTAAAGCTTTTAGTCCAATGGAACCAAGAGAAATCAGGATCGTAGGATTTATACCAGCCAGGGCGGCTTCATCACGCTTCCCTGGCAAACCATTGGCTGATATTTGTGGTAAGCCAATGATTGTGCGTGTTTACGAGCGGGCCATCAAATGTGAGCGCTTGAACGCTGTGTACGTAGCTACAGACTCTGAAGCCATAATGGAATCAGTCCAAAAACATGGAGCGCAAGCCATTATGACTGGATCTCATCATCCCAGTGGCACTGACCGGATTGCTGAAGCTGCAAACCTGCTGGGAATGAAGGCAGATGATATAGTGGTAAACATACAGGGAGACCAACCTTTGTTCGAACCGCAGATGGTAACCCAGGTGATTTCGCCATTAGTGGAGGACTTTTCCATTCCCATGAGCACTCTCATTTACAGGATAATACGCGATGAAGAGATCAATCATCCCAACGCAGTGAAGACCGTCTATGACCGAGAGGGATTCGCTCTCTATTTCTCAAGAGCCACTATTCCTTATTGCAGGGAAAACGGAGAGTCGTGCGATTTTTTCAAGCATCATGGAGTCTACGCTTATAGAAAAGATTTTTTGGAACAATTTATCAAAATGCCGGTCGGGTATCTGGAAGACAAAGAGAGACTGGAACAACTCAGGGCACTGGAAAACGGTTATAAAATCAAGGTAGTATTGACTGAATTTGATTCAGTGGAGGTTGATACCCCCGAGGATTTGCGCAGAGTCAATGAAATTTATTCAAAGATGGTTTGACAACCTGGTCATTATGATGGTAAGTGTTAATGGATTATCTAGGATTATTTAAGGGCTTAGCGGTCCACTAAGGATTTCGGGCTGTTTGAAGAGCGCTTGAAAGTTAAAGGAAAAGAGGTTAGCAAATAGGTGAGTAGGGACGACAATGTCAAAGTAGAAGGAACTGTTGTAAAGGTTCATTCAGGCGGTATGTATCAGGTGGAAACAGATGACGGCAAAAGTATCCGGACAAAATTATCCGGGCGTATGTCCCGATTCCGTATCAAGGTTTTACTGGGTGACCGGGTCACTGTAGCGCTCTCTCCGTACGATTTGAGTCATGGACTTATTGTATATCGCGGGAAGTGATGATGAGCCAACCCACATTGGTATTCAAACCGTTTATAAGCGTAGAAAAGTTGTGGCTGAACGCCTTTTGGCGTGACAGATCGCAGTAGCTGATCGGGTTATGCTGAGCAATGTATTTTACTGCTGTAGGCCCTCATTAAATTACTTTCACTCCTCATCCCTTCTTACCACAGTCCATGGATCGTTTACCGGGAACCCAAGTCTAGCGCTTTTCTGCCATCAATTATCACCTTGTCTGTGAGGGTCTCAGCTAAAATGGGAGAAATAGTATTTCTTGGAACAGGAAGCGCCTGGAGAATTCCTGAACACAATTGTGAATGCCTGATTTGCAGAACCTTAAGAGCCAAAAACGAGCAGCGAACCCGTTCATCCATAATGGTGAATTCCCGGAGCCGTCTGCTGATTGATTGTGGCCCTGATTTGCTTGATCAGATGAAAAATAACAGCCTGAAGCGCCCGGACGCAGTGTTGATTACTCATGAGCATGGTGATCATTTTCTGGGTATGGATGAGCTACTGGCATTCAAGAGAACTGTGCCCAATCAGGACTGGATTCCAATCCCTGTGTATGCTACTAAAACTACTTGGGACTCGGTTGAATCAAAATTCTCATATCTGCTTGGACCTGTTATCGAAAAGAAAATTGTTACCCCATCTGAGCCGATTGATATTGGCGGCGATACGGTTACACCCTTCAAAACTGATCATGGCAAGACAGCGCCTGGCTCAGTCGGCTACGTGATAGAATCACGTGTGGAAGATTCGGTGACAAGAATTGTATACACCTCAGATTTTGTGGGGCTGCCTTATGAGCCCGAATTCATCAAAAATCCCAACATACTGATATTTCAGACCTTCTGGTTGAACGAACCTGACTTCAACAGGCCTTCACACATGAGTTTGCAACGGGGCATAGATTACATCAAACGTTGGGAACCACTGGATTTTGTATACTTGACCCACATCTCGGCTTCCGATATCGTTGATGGAGACCCCAGCAACAACACACCCAAGAAGCTGGCATGTTCCAAGCCATTGTTAAGCCCAGCGACAGGCGCTCCTTATCCTACTCCATGTTGTCAGACGGATTGGGAGGCACTTGCAGCAAGGATTCGAAAAGAGTTCAAGATTGTTTGCGACATTCTTGTTCCGTATGACGGATTGAGGATAACTTTTTGAGACCCGATTCCGACATTGCCAAGAAGCGCTAAGTTGGAATACAGTATTTTCTGACAAGGATTATTGAATACAGCTGTTTGTGGAGGATTCATGTCTGAAGAAATCAAAAACAAGACTGCGGCCACGGCCAAATTGTATTTCGACAACTTTACAGGAGAACGCCCTTTTGATTTGTGGAGATCGTTTGACAAAGGTCTAGCAAAAGACTTGTCGTTGTTCATTACCGGACAGATGTACGCCAGGGAGAAAATTCCACATCAGACCAGACAACTCGTTACAATTTCTGCCTTGACGGTACTCGAAAGACTCGAGGAACTTAAACTCCATATATTTGCAGCCCTAAATGTCGGTTGCAAGCCGCAGGAGATAGCGGAGGTAATTTTTCAGTGCGGAATTTATGGGGGAATGCCGATAGTAAATCAGGGTTTGAAGGTTTTGCGTGAGATCCTGCAGGAGAGGGGGAGCTGGCCTCTTGAAGTTTCAGACTAAAGTGTAAATTTGGGTCGTAGAGTCGGGGCCTAAGATGTTTAAGGGCCTGGAGAATTTGATCCCACTGGTCAGATTCTATCGGTTTGCTATAAAATCTCTCATCATGTGAGGGCCTTAAAAACCATTTTTGAAGTATGGCCGGTTTTGAGAATTAGATCATCGCTACTGATAAGTTGCTGCATGTTGCTGGTAGTATCCTGCGCTACTGTTCCACACACAGGAAGAAAACAGCTAAATTTTGTTTCTGACAGGCAGTTGAACGCTCTGGGCGCCAAAGCCTTTGGTGAAATACTTGCACGTGAGCCTGTTTCAGGGAACGACGCGGCTAATCAGCTTGTCAAGCGGGTAGCCGAAAGGATCGGTAAAGCGGCTGACGACACAGACAAGCCTGGATTTGAGTGGGATATCAAACTTATTGACAAAGACGTCCCAAACGCTTTCTGCCTTCCGGGTGGCAAGATTGTCATATACAAGGGAATTTTACCTTATGCAAAAACAGAGGCTGGTCTGGCTGCCATCATTGGTCATGAGGTGGCGCATGCGGTAGCGCGTCACGGCGGTGAACGACTCAGCCAGCAGTTGACACTGGAAGGAGCAAGCGCTATAGGCTCAGAGATATTCCGGTCTACTGACGGTAAACTTGACGCTAGATCAAGAGCCATAATAGGGGCATTGGGGTTTGGCGCCACAGTTGGAGTGATCTTGCCGTTTAGCAGGACGCATGAATTTGAAGCGGACAGAATAGGGCAGACATACATGGCCAAGGCCGGATATGATCCGGAAGAGGCTGTACGTCTATGGGAAAGGATGGCAACCATCAAGAAACCCCCGATTCCACCTTGGCTGTCAACTCATCCAGCAGACGAAGAGCGTGTGAAAAAGTTGGTGGAATTAACCCCAGAGGCTAAGAGACTATTTTTGGAATCTAAAGATAAGGTAGGCATTGGATCCACGCTCGACGGATTGGGGCTATAGGTAATGTCACATGAACCAGGCGCCAAGAATCAGGACATTTATTGCAATTGATCTCGAAGAAACAGCCCGCGATTTCCTGCGTAGAATCTCCTCTGATCTGCAGAGACAGGGAGCCGATGTTGGCTGGGTTAAAAATTCAAACATCCATCTTACCTTGAAGTTCCTTGGAGACATAACTGAGGATTCGCTTTTAATAATAAACAAGGAACTGCAAACGGTTTTCCAGACCCAGGAGCCTCTTCATTTGCGTATTAGCGGCCCAGGTGTTTTTCCAAACTATGACAGGCCTCGGATCATCTGGATAGGAATTCATGATAACTCGGACAGATTATTGAATCTATTTAACACAATAGAAGCAGCGCTTTCAAAGCTGGGCTTTCCCAAAGAAAAAAGACGATTCAGTCCTCACCTGACTCTGGGAAGGGTGCGTTCAAATAAAGGAAAAGAAAAACTCATCAAAGCCATCAAAGACCAGGCTGACCTTGCTGGCCCCGATTTGAGGGCCCATGAGGCGATACTTTTCAGGAGCGATCTCAAACCTTCAGGCTCCGTTTACACACCATTATGCAAATTTCAGTTTGGACTGGCTTGATTTCCGACGCCAGCCCACACTGGAGATTCACTGATCTTACAAGATCATGCCCTGAATTCAATGATGGATGCCTCGCCTAACAATCACAAGTTCTTTTCAGGTCACAGAATCCAGTGGCTCATGTTTTTTTTCATCTTCAATCTCTTTCCCAATTCCGGTGTCCAGGCTGACCTGACCATTCAACGAATAGACAACCCACCCGGGGCTGGAGCCTATCAGGCCAACCTACCAGGAGAAGATTTGTCAAAGCCATTAATCTGCCCGGAAGACAATCATCGGAGTAGGCAAATGGATGTGGATCTACGGGTAATTGATGATCCATGTCTACCCCGCCTTTACAAGGATTGGGAAGAATTTTCGGTTGATCACGAGGAATACAGGCGCTCAAACAGAATTATCGCAGCAAGAATAGTTGTCGACACCGTAAAATTTAGCCTGACTCTGGAGGCAATTCTTCCAGGCTCAGAAATTAAACCAGTCATAACTCAGAATGTAGGGGTAGGGGATATCAGGACGCCTACTCCTGAAGGATCTTTCATAATTAACCACATATATTGCTATCCCGATGTCATGTTTTTTGGTGATAACGCCAAGCCAGTTTCAGGACTCTACAATGGATTTTTTGCGCCACTGCTGGTCTGTGATGAACACAATAATTGCGCCAGGCACAAGTCCATGGGGATACACGGATTTGAGGGAATCTTTCATCCCGGACACGTTTCAATTACTCCAGGCACGTACGGGGCTATATCCGGAGGGTGTGTAAGAATTTCCAATCCATGCAGTCTGAAAATTGAATTAATGAGGATTGTGGGTGTTGGACCAATCAGGAAAAACGACAGGGGATGCTACCATTGGCTCAAGAAACCGGTGCAGGTCGTTGTGAATGGAAAAGACTTGGAAAATGAACAACCCACGATTGTGTCACTGATAGAGGAGTCCATTTTTTACCTTGGAAAAGAAGTTGCTGATATCTTTGGCGCCCTTTACAGGTAAACATGGCTATACTGTAAAAGGTTCCACGAACATCATTGTCGATCTAGGGCAACAAAACCGGGAGATAACGCACAAAGAATAGACTACCAATAAGAAAGAGCCCTATAGCCATCCACGATAATGGCGCTTTCATTTTTTCCCCTGACTTTTACTCGTCCTTAATACTCACGAGCCAATCTTGTCTCTCGATTCAATACCGAATCTTACCTAAATACTACCAAATTGTGACAATAGTCAATATTGTTACGCGTGAGCGGCGGACCTCAATATTTTCTGCGGTCCGCCGCTCGTATGAATGAAAAGGGCTTAAATAAAAGCCCAATGATTAAAAGGACCTCATATCCCGGATGGGGGGGTTATGGGGGAGGG
>CAZIVV010000097.1:0-2790 GCA_964542775.1 uncultured Desulfomonile sp. | reverse complement strand
GCATAGAGAAGAGATATTTCGCTGTGACTCATACCACAAATCACAAGTCTTTGATACAGGTGAGAGCGGTGGGCGGCAAATACATTCTCTCTGTTGATCAAGCGCCTGATAAACGTAAAGCTGGAATCAAATACAAATGGCCACACAAACAATAAACCAGTAAAAGCCATCCGGGGGTCTATCTGGTTAGCGGCCACGAGAGGCAAAACTGCGAAGCTGTACCCCAAAAAGCAGCTACCGACGTCGCCCATGAATACAGTGGCAGGATTCCAGTTGTGTAACAGAAAACCAAAGCATGAGCTTGCCAGTAGCAGTCCAACAAGAGCTACGAAACTGTTGTCACTCATGTAGCCAAGGATTACCCATCCTGTTGCGGCAACAACACCTTGCGCCCCAGCTATCCCGTCGATACCGTCCATAAAATTGTATGCGTTGGTAAGGCCTACTATCCAGAAGAATGCAAGGATCACGCCGGTCCAGCCCAGGTTAATCGGTCCTACGGATGGCAGGAACAGGGTTGAAAAGCTCCCCAGACTGGCAATGGCCAATATCGCAGTCATGCTCTGAATAATGAATCTGGTGGTAGACGACAACCCTCGGAAGTCGTCAATCAGGCCCATGATTGCCACAATCCCGGCGCCTGTATAAAAAAAGGACCAATCGTAAAGATTGATCCCTGATCGCGGATATGCCGCAATGATCGACCCTGCCACCAGGCAGACAAACGCTATTACAAATCCACCTCCTCGAGGGACCGGGACATTGTGGGAACTCCGCTGGTTCGGTATGTCCAGGATACGATGCCCAAGTAATCTCTTGAAAAGACATAGCCCAAGATAGGTAGCGCATACCAATATAGCGCTCAAGAGGAGCATTTTCATCTTAAGCTATATTTCTCCCTGCAATCGCATCTGTCGAACAGTTTCAGCCCAGCCGGCATTCAAATCATACATTGGAACAAAGCCAAGTTCCTGCTGAATCCGACGCCCATCTATGGCTACATCCTCTACGAATTTTTCAATGTGGGATCGAGTAACAGGAGCCTGGCGACCTACTACAGAAAAACCATCCTCAAGAATACCGGACAGAAATCTTGCCATTGTGACCGGAACCGACAAACGTGGGGGGGGGTTCCCCAGAGCTGAACAGATTGTATCGATGATTTCGCCCATTGAATGGTACCCGCCATCGGTGACATTGTAGATCCTTCCTGACTCATTGGCGTTTTCGACAGTGTGCAACGCCGCTCTGGCAACATCCTGTTCATGGATAAGTGTTCTTCTGTTCTGTCCGTCTCCTATCGGTATGAACATCCCTCTGGAGAGAGACCGGACCAGTCGCAGGTAATTTGCCTTTACCCGGGAGCCATAAACAGCGGCCAGGCGCAAGACGGTTCCTACAGGATTTCCATCTTCATCTGTGGCGTCCAGGACGATCCGTTCGGCCGCCAGTTTGGATTTTGAATACAGTGTGTCAGGAGTCGCCGGTGACGTCTCATCCAGGACCTTTCCACGCGTTGGACCGTAAACACAAATCGAGCTGAACAGCAAGATTCGGCCAACCCCGGCTTTGCATGCTGCTTCTGTCAGTCTGGCCGTGCCATCAATGTTGATTTCCTGATATTTGTTCTTCTCAGCCTCTGTAGGATTGACTGAATGCAGGAAAGCCGCCAGATGAATGATTGTTTGAATACCTTCCAGCGCCCCTTCAACAGCTGATTCATCGGTCACATCACCGCATAGAGTCTCCACGCCAGTAGGAAACATACCCCCTGGGGCCTGTCTCCTGGACATTGTGCGAACGTTGTAACCGGCATCGTGAAAGGCTTTCACGACGCATGGGCCAACAGCGCCGGTCGCTCCGGTGACAAGTATTTTCATGGATATTACAGATAGCTAAAAATAGTTAATTCTTGGGAGTTTCGATCAACTCACTATAGGAATTGGCTACAGCCTCCGCCGAGTGGTTCCTGACCACATAGTCGCGACCGTTCCTGGCCATTTCTGAGAGTTTTCCAGGGTTTGAACAAGCTTTCCGGATGCTGTCGGCCATCAGTCCCGGATCCCCGGGAGCAATCAGTAAACCGCAATTTGTATCGCGGACTAAACGCACGAGCTCTGAGTCCTCGTCTGCCGAGATCAGGGCGGGACGTTGAGCTGCCATTATAGTGTATATCTTGGATGGGAATGTGCCGCGCGCATTACCGGAAGACAGCGGTACCAGACATAGGTCCGCTGTAGCATAAATATCAGGAACCAGACTTCTGGGCTGATATGGAAGCAACTTCATGTTCCCCAAAGCGTGTTCCCTGATTTGTTGCGACAACCATTCGCGTCTTGCGCCGTCACCGACTACCAGGAAACAGACTGCGGGCAAGTCACTTAACATTCGGGCTGCCAACACGATTGTTTCCAAGTCCTGTGTGAGACCTATATTGCCAGCGTACAAGACGACGAATTTGTCATGAAGATCATGCTCCCTGGAGAAGTCATTATAACGAGGAGCCGGTTTAATTTCATTCAAATCGACAAAATTGGGAATCACTTTCAGCTTGTCTGCCGGCACACCTTTAACAAGAAGATTCTCCCGGAATTTTTCCGAAATAACAACAATCGATGAAGCTTTCCCGTAAATGTATTTTTCCATTCCGGAGAAGAAATTGATCAGCGACCGATTTTTTAGTAGACCCATGTTTACAGCTATATCAGGGAAAATCTCCTGAACATTATAAATGAACGGAACGGATCTGAATTTTGAAATCATCCAAGCGTTTAACCCAATGGTTAAGGG
>CAZIVV010000096.1:0-11238 GCA_964542775.1 uncultured Desulfomonile sp. | reverse complement strand
TTTGAATTCATCCACATTTTCATCAATCGTTGGGGCCTGATAGGTGTTGATGGTGATCAGGAATCTCGTGCCTTTTCCTGGTTCTGATTCCACTTCTATCTCTCCATCATGACCTTCAATAATACTTTTGACAATTGCGAGTCCAAGTCCGGTCCCTTTTTTCTTGGTGGAAAAGAAGGGGTCGAATAATTTATCTATGTTTTCTCTGGGAATCCCTTCTCCTGTATCTTCAGTGATTATCTGAAGTCTTCCCTTGTCATCCGTCCTGGCGCTGATCGATACAGAACCGCCCCGGGGTGTGGCCTCAATAGCGTTGATCAGAATATTCAGGAATACCTGAGTCATTTGATCCGTGTCCACTAGCACCAGTGGCAAGTCTTCCGGTCCCGTGTCCTTCACTATCGTGATTCCTGCCTCACTCGCCTCGCGCTCCACTATCCTGACGCAATGGTCAACAATCTCATCTGCTGACCTGATTCCCAGACGGGGCTCCCTTGGTTTGGAATATGCCAGGAGCTTCGAAATTACCCTGTTGAGACGGTCGACCTCTGTTAGCATGAGCTCCGTATACTTGTAGTCCTCTGGCTCCAGACTTAATTTTTTCTGAAAATACTGAATGAATCCCCTGATCGAATTTAAAGGATTACGGATTTCGTGAGCCACCCCGGCCGACAGCCTTCCCAGAGCTGCAAACTTTTCACTCATGATCACTTTCTGTTCAAGCTCCCGGATCATCGTCATGTCGCGAAGAATTACCACCGCGCCTCGAGCTATCGATGAATCCGGATCTCTCAGAGGGGAAACCGACAGTGTAAGGAAACTCTTGCCCCTGCCCTCCACAGATATTTTTACCTCTTTTTCGAGAATGGATTCCGAATCCGACAAAATCTGTCTTATTTCATCCTCCACCGGAAGCAGTCCCGATATGGGTTTGCCGTCGATCTCCTCTTTGCTCTTACGAAGGATTTCAAGAGCCGTGGGATTGAATGTGGCTACTCTGAGCGACCTGTCCACTGTAATCAGCCCGTTGGCCATACTCTCAAGAACATTTCTCGTATATGTCCGCATTTCGTCAAGTGTCCTGCGAACCAGATACGCGTTTTGAACTACGAATATAAAGTAAACACTCGCTGAGCCTATTATAAAAAGAACACCTCCCATAAAAATGGCAAATATGAGCTCCTGTCGCCGTATCTCCTTGAAACGGTCCATCTTCAGACCCAGGAAAAGAACCTGCTTTTTCTCCTTGTCAAAGATATCCAGCAGTTCCTGACCAATACGGGTATGTTTGGCTATGATCTCTGTCTGTGCAAGTTGATCAGGAAACGGGGTAAAAGGTTTCCATATCTCAAAGATTGTCCTGCCATCCGATATCTCGCGCGTGAATGACATCGGCTCACCGGTTCTGATCACCGCCTTCACCGTGTTCAGTTCCTTGCCCATCAACAACCTCAAGCCTATCTTTGCCGGTTCGCTGTGAGCTACTATTATTCCGTCACTGTTGATCAATCCTACCCATTCGACATCAGGGTCTTTCGCCGCCTGCTCAATAAGCATCTGGAAATATTCTATGCCCCAGTCGCCCTCCATGAAACCGGTCCGAGTTCCCGCCTCCAATGTCCGGATAACCGAAACTCCCTGCCTGGCTGTGAATTCCTCCATTCTTTCATTCTGGGCGTTTATGTTGCGAATCGTAAAAATAATAACTATTGCCAGCAACATGATCGCTACCAATACGATAGAAACAACCGGCAGGTATCTCAAAAGTCCTTTCAGGTTCATCGCCATTCTCTTGAAAAATGAAAGTCAGTTTAATAACATATTAAGAGCAGTTCATGCCCCTTTGTAAACACGCGCCTAATCTTTACAACCCTGATTAACATCAAACTTTAAGGCTGACAACCCGAAAGACCTCTCCAGAATCAGTCCAGCCAGCCAGATAGTTCAAAAATCCTGTTCACGCTTCCTGTTGATGACCATGATATCACGAGATGATCTCCCCTGTGTCCGTAAATTTATAGCAAAAATATATTGATAAGTTAAAGTTAATATGCTATTCAGCGGTTTAATAAATGAATGTAACACTTCATTTATGTTGAAGTATTCGGATAAAAAAAACGGAATCGTCCCGCCTGCTGGAATTCACGCGCAAAAGTTACCTGAACGCTATCTGTTGAATTGGTGGGATACGATTCTCTTTTACAAATTGTCTGTCAGTTTCGCTTTTTGAGATTTCCTGATTCAACGTTTCACAGTTGGATCATTCAGATTATGTCTTGTTTCTACGGGTAAAGCTTTATGAATACAAATTCCGAAACGTCTCAGTTGTCGTTAGTGAGTCGAGGCAGGGAGCTTCTTGAAAGGGGCGATGTCTCTTCAGCGGTTGCATTTTATGGAAAAGTATACGATCCAGAATCTACTGACGAAGCCGAAGCGCGCAACATGCTGATTGAAGGGCGGTCAAACCTGGCCAGAAAATTCTTGCCTGAAGCTCTGGATTGTTTTGAAGAAGCGTTACTAATGGGATCAGAGATTCAGAGGCGTCAGGCTCTGGATGGTATATCTTCCATAGGCGGCATCCGGGCGCATCAGGGAGTGTTGACGGAGTCACTTAAGGCCGGGTTGAAGCGTCTTCTTGGAGAAGATCAGGTCGGTTCGATTGGTATAAGTCTGCTTTCGGATGAAGAGAACATAGTATTGATATCTGATGAGGCTTTTGCCAACATGCCTGTAGGACTGGCTAAAGGCTCCAGGATCACCAGGATTCCCCCGAGATTGACTGCGACGGTCCTGTCAATGGGGGTTCAGCGATGTGTAGCATATACGACCCAGGAGGACATTGAATTCATACTGGATTTGGTGAAAAGCCTGCTTGAACATGAGTCTGTTCCGGTTTCGCCAATGTACGCCCAGTGACGCATGTGAATTTGCATGATGACTATCCTGCGGACTTGACACGATCGTATCAATTCATTACATCCTTGCAGGTGAGTCATATCATCAGCGAGGAATACAAAAATGCGAGTCCTGGCGCTTGACATAGGATCCAAACGTATAGGAGTGGCGGTGAGCGACGAACTTGGTTTTACTGCTCAGGCGCTCAAGACACTGGAATCAAGGGGTCACGTTAACGACATAAAATCTGTGGTTGAACTGGTGAAAAACCTGAGTGTCACTGAAATAGTAGTCGGCATGCCTTACAACATGGACGGCTCTGAGGGGCCTCAGGCCAAAAAGGCTCTTGAACTGATGGATGAACTGGCTCAGGCAACTTCTGTTCCGGTCTTCAAGTGGGATGAGAGGATGACCACAATGGCTGCTGAACGGATGCTCATTGAGGCGGATTTGAGTAGAGCCAAGAGGCGTAAGGTGGTAGATCGGGTTGCCGCAACACTGATCCTTCAGGGATACCTGGATAGTAAAAGGGTTTGAGGATATTTCCGGGGATGAGACTTTCATTATCTACTATTATAAAGAGCATATTTCTCTTGTTCGTTTTGGCGTTTCTGGCAATTGGGGGACATCTTCTGTACTCGAATTTGCCCAGCTTCGTAAACCAGTTGACTTCCGTTCAGAAAAAAACCGAGACGCAGTCGCGTGAGGAAGTCATTGTGTCAATTCCTAAAGGCGCTTCCTTGTCCGAAATAGGGGGGATGCTTCAGGATCACAACATCATTTCCAGCAAGCTGGTTTTCAAGCTTGTGGCCATGATACGCGGGGAGCAGCGCAACGTTAAGGCCGGTGATTATCTTCTCAAGACGTCAAGTGACGCTGGAGAGGTACTCGATCTGCTTATTTCAGGCAAGACCCTGGTTTATTCTGTCACAATACCGGAAGGATACAACGTTTTTCAGATTGCGGAATTGCTGGAGAAGAAAGGTTTTGCTTCCAGGAATGAATTCCTTTTGGCTGTTCAGGACGAAGCCTTTATAAAGGAGCTTGGCATTGAAGTGTCTACACTTGAGGGAGTTCTCTTCCCCGACACTTACCTTTTACGCCCAGCGGAACAGGGTTCGTCCAAGGCCATCATTCGCAAAATGGTAAGCCGTTTCAGGCAGGTTTATGATCTCCATATCAAAGACACGGCCGAGGGTAACGGCTGGAGTCCGGCTCAAGTGATAACACTGGCGTCATTGATTGAGAAAGAGGCCAAAGCCAACGAACACGCCTTGGTCAGCGCCGTTTTTCACAACCGTCTGCGTAAGAACATGCGGCTCCAGTCAGATCCGACGGTTATCTACGGAATTAAACCGATGGGCGCCAAGATAACACGTGCTGATCTTGACAGAAAACATCCTTACAACACGTACCAGATAACGGGTCTGCCTCCGGGGCCTATCGCCAATCCCGGAAAGGATTCCCTTCTAGCTGCCGTTAACCCAGCTAACGTAGACTTCCTGTATTTCGTATCCAAAAATGACGGCAGTCATCAGTTTTCCAGCAACCTGACCGATCACAATCGGTGGGTCAACCTTTATCAGAGGCAACCCACTTCTTCAACACAGTAGAGATACAGACGTCAACCGGGCAAAAAGGGGACAAGTCGCCACCGGCGACTAATTATTGGCGTACGGTCAAGTACTGCCGGTAACGGGGCTGGGCGCAATTGGCGCCATGCTTTCGCTGTCAGGCAAAAGCGCAGTCGGAGCAATGGCAGTCAACGGTGTGGCGCTTGCTAACACTGTTGTTCCCGGTGACGTGACAGAAGTTGTCGGGGATGAACAACCATTGCATATCTCCTCTCTAAGTCCCCGTATCTTATCGAGCATCTGATTAGTTTGCGCAATCTGGTCTTCTATGTCTTTTAAGGCGCTCCCTGAAAATGTTACCAGTTCACCGGCAATCCGTTTAACTGAAGCCTCAGCCTCACTGCTCTGCGAATTAAGCAGTTCTTTGAGTGAGGCCAGGGTTTCAAGCTGAAGAGCCAGTTGTTCTTCTGAACGCTGAATCTGCTCGTCAATCCTTGTTTTGGCGAGAAGTATCTGACTTTCAGCCAATTCCCTATTTGCCTTGATCCGCTCAATCTGAGTGGTGATTTTTTCTTTGAGAGTCGTCAACCCCAGATCTGATGAAACCATTGTCTGACCAATTCCATGAGCGGGCCAGCAAAGAACCGCCAAAAATAGAACCTTAATTGCCAGGAGCTTTCTCATAACCTAACTCCGGAAAGTATTGGAATGTAAATTCGTTTTGTAAGTATATATCATAAATAAAGCAAAGTTACAAATAAATACTAATGTAGAATATTAGACTTGGAAGACTCAGAGTTGTTCATGTTCCATTATCAAGGCTTGCCAGGAGCTTCCACCAGTTTGTGGGACAGCCTTGGC
Source organism: uncultured Desulfomonile sp. (assembly GCA_964542775.1). Lineage (GTDB taxonomy): Bacteria > Desulfobacterota > Desulfomonilia > Desulfomonilales > Desulfomonilaceae > CAITZA01. Next base: position 5,908 of record CAZIVV010000096.1, on the reverse strand, counting down.
CGTCAGTCCTTGAACATAGCCTGTTTACGCAGCGGGGTTTCTGGTAAATCAGCAAGTTGAGGAGGTTGTGGCAGCCAATTGTTTCAAGATCAGGTCATGAGAGACTTTGAAGGATCGAGCGCAAGGTCTCTGATCAGCTGTGGATTGGGTAACAGGTCGGGGTTTCGGGAAAGGTTGTTTTCTATGTGCTGAACTGCCCGGAATATTGATGAACTATATCTGTCCGAACCGACGACATTCATCTGATAACCGAATGTTCCAAGCGCTTTAATGTTTCTTTGTAAGCACATGATGTCAAAAACACGGAGAAACCGATCGCAGGATTCATTGGCAAGGCTTTTGACATCTTCATAAAATCGCATGAGCAAATTTTGTGTAAGGTTTTCATCCAGAGTCACGTAGGAGTCTCTGAGTAGGGAGGCCAGATCGTACTGAACCGGTCCCATGCGCGCATCCTGAAAATCTATCATGAACAGACCCTCATGATGAATCATCAGGTTGCGGGCGTGATAATCACGATGGGCGAAGAATTGGGGTTCCATGGACAGAAAATCGCAGATCGAATAAAGACTTGAGCGAAGTTCCTTCTCAGCCGATGCGCTAAGATCCGTGCGAAGCAATCCCTTGACGAAATTTTTGACAAAAAAATCCATCTCGAAGGAGAGTTTGTCAAAATCAAAAGCCAGATAGTGGGCAGGAATCTTCACAGGGGAGTCTCTAGTGACAATGATCATCCTGCTTATGATGTCCACTGCCTCTTCGTAGAACTTGAGTCTCGTAGAACTTTCAGCCTCACGACCAACAGATTCTAGCAACCGGTCACCAAGGTCTTCGAGGAGTATTACCCCGGATTCTTTAGAAAAACTCAGGATGGCTGGAACGGGGAGTCCAAGTTGCAAGAGATATTGCTGAATCTCCACGAATGTGGCCGCCTCAGGAATAGTCGCTTGAGGATAACACATGGCAATGGAGGTTTCCCCGGATGGCAGAGTCAACCTGAAGAAAACCCTGGTGGACGCATCCCCAATCAGTTTGTTGACTGAAACAGGTCCATGATAACTTTCTGTCACCGAACGCAGGCGGGCGTTCAGGTCATCGCCATCCTTCAACCGGTCTTGATCCATTAAGTGTTATTACCTCGTTTAGATGGTAGCCCTGGATTCTGATTCCACTACCAATTATGCAATTATTCACTACCGAATTTGGACCAACTTTTGAGTTCTCCCAAACAATGGAATTTGTGACAGCGCAGCCCGATTCAATAACGCTACCAGACTCCAGTGAAGAGTTACCAAAAACAGCGCCTTCGTGAATCCGAGAATCATTGGCAATCCAGGCCGGGGCAGCGGGAGAGTCCAACTGGCCTGAAAGGATGTCACTAACAGCTTGCAAATACCGAGCTGGATTTCCGAGATCATTCCAATACCCGTCCACACAGTATCCCATTATTCTTTCACCTCTTTCAATCGCTCTACGATACGACTGCGAAATGATCTCATAAAAGACGCCTGCTTCAATGTAGTCGAAAATTCGCGGTTGAAGTATGTGAATCCCCGTGAAGACATAGGCCTGCGGCAACGACTCCCCCAATCTTGACGATTGGAGAAAGCTGGTGATGTTGTGATCTTTGTCGATCCTGACGGGGGTAAACTGAAAAGGAGGGGTCTGTGGACGCAGGACCAGAGTGGCCAGGGCGCCTGTTTCTTCGTGAAACCGTATCGCCTCCTGTATTTCAAATTTGAAGAGAATGTCTCCATTGACCATCAGGAAAGATCCGGAATCAAAGAAAGTCTGATTAGCTTTTAGTCCGCCCGCGGTTCCCAGAATCTCAGGCTCGTGAGAAAATGTGACATCGAGATCTGATCCGGAGCTTCTCTCAAAAATATCAACAACTGTCTGGGAGGCCCAGCTCAGATTCAACCTGAATGAGGACAGACCCTGCTTGTAAAGAGCCTCTATAGTTCTCAATACAAGGGGTTTTCCACAGACAGGCACAGCAGGCTTGGCGCGCTCCAGGGTCAAAGGCCTCAATCTGGTTCCAAGGCCTGCCGTTAATACCATGGCTTTCATGATGGGGTTCGGTCTGTCCTGATGGAATTTCTGATACTGTGCCTCTCAAATGCCAGATCGATTAGTCTGTCAATCAGTCCCCTGTAACTCAAACCAGAGGCCTCCCACAGTTTGGGATACATGCTAATTGATGTAAAACCAGGTAAGGTATTAATCTCATTGACAATAATAATGTCTGACGAGTCAACGAACATGTCAACTCTCGCTAGCCCTGAAGCGTCAACCGCTTTGAATGCCGCTAAAGCCACCTTTCTAGCGTTCTCGGATACTCTTGGTTCAAGGGGCGCGGGAATGATCAGATCAGCTGAATCACTCAAATATTTTTCCTCGTAATCGTAGAAGGCCGAATGTGAGACAATTTCTCCAGGAACGCTAGCCTCAGGTTGATCATTTCCCAGAACGCTCACTTCCAGTTCCCGACCGACAATAGCGTCCTCAACCAGTATTTTCCTATCGTAAAGTATGGCCATCTCAATAGCCTTCTCGAATTCATCTGGTCTGGTGACACGACTGATTCCGACTGAAGATCCAAGATTGGCAGGCTTTATGAAAAGCGGACAGTCTCTGCGTTTCATCTTTTCAATAATACCACCAGGATCTTTCTCCCATTCTGAACGCAAGAACCAGAAAAACGGTCCCACCTTGATTCCGGAATCTCTGAAGGTGGCCTTCATTATGACCTTGTCCATTCCAACCGCTGAGGCAAGGGTTCCACATCCCACATAGGGGATGTTGGCCAGATCCATCAAACCCTGCAATGTGCCATCTTCACCATAGGCGCCATGTAAAACTGGAAAACAGACATCAGCATGAAGACGAGCCAGTGTTCCGTCTGCCAGAAATCTCAGAAATCCGCCATGCCCCGGATCAGGAGACAAAATGAGCCTGATTTCCCTTGCAAAGCTGTCTGGATCCGTGAATGACTCCAATCTGGCTGGAGCCTGATACCATTCACCGTGCTTAGTGATGAATATCGGTAATACCTGATACTTCCTTCGGTCCACAGCCTCGAATACGGAACCGGCGGATCTGAGTGAAACCTCGTGTTCTGGAGACCTTCCTCCGTAGATTATGGCAACTGTGAGCTGCTGCGCGGTCATATAGCCTCCGAATCAAAAAATCTCAAAGGCTCCTTATCACAAAGGGATTACATTAGGAACCTTTTTCGGAATTCCTTAGAGAAACCGGATTTTATAAGATGCTCAAGTTGCATCCCAAAGCGCTTTTTGACTATAATCCTTCAAGGACTCAGGATATTGTTCCGAAATCTCCTGAAAACGGTCCTGCCGCACAAAGGGGATGTTTAATGGCTCTCAAGGTTCGCTCAAAAATATGGGTTCAGAATGAAGAAGGACGTCTGGTGATTGGAACCGGAAGGCTTCGTATTTTGGAGGCCATTCTCGAGCTTGGCTCAATGAATAAAGCGGCGCATAAATTGAAACAGCCTTTCAGAGCTGTTTGGGGAAAGATCAAAGCTACAGAACAAAGGTGTGGTTTCAAGATTGTGGAAACCACATCAGAAGGCTCAAAACTTACCCGTGAGGGCCTGGAACTTTTGTGGGCCTACACCAGACTGAGAAACAGATGTGAGAAATATGTAGACGCCCAGTTCAGGGAATTATTTGAAGAGATTGAGAAACCACAGTAATTGCCGAGCCAGAAAATCCCGGAGACAGAATGAGCAATTCGTCGAAAAACGATATACAGGCCACTGCATCAAATCATCTGGAAAATACTGAAAAACTGATAGTAGAGATTGATGGATACCGCTACAGTAATGGAGTTCTGGGCAACCGCTCCATTCCCCTGGCGCGTGAATTGCCCTACACACTATTTGTGAATGATCGCGAGATTCTCTCTATTTCTACTCTTCCAACTCACCTGAAGGAGCTTTTTATTGGTTTCCTCATCGCTGAAGGCGTCTTGATCAACAAGTCGGAACTCAAAGAGATCCACATAGATAATCCCAGCAGAATCGTAAGGATGGAAATAGACGCGCCTGATGAGCGTCTTCAGATTGTTCAGAAGAAAGGAATGCTGACATCAGGCTGCGCAGGTGGAATGGTCTTTTCCGTTCAGTCGAGTCTTCGTCCCAGTTACAGACAACCAAAGACCTCAACAGTAAAGATATCCACTATTCTTCAGCGCATGAAAGAGCTGGACACCTACATGGGAATCTATAGCGTCACAAAAGGGGTGCATGCGGCTTCAGTTGCCGACAATGAGTCCACAATCAGAATACTTGAGGACTTGGGACGCCATAATGCCGTTGACAAGATTGCGGGCTGGTGTTTCCTCAACGACATAGTAACCACCGACAAGATTGTTTTCACAACGGGACGGATAACATCCGAGGTCCTGACAAAAGCCTCCAGGAGCTCTTTTCCTGTCATAGTGTCAAGATCAAGCGCTTCCTCAATGGCTGTCATGATGGCACAACAATCCGGCATTGATGTAATCACATATGTCCGAGGAGGCCGTTTCAATTATTTCGCCAGTGGCGGAATAGATCTGATCAATGATATGGACCAGTCTGGACGCACTGCAAAAAGCCAGACCTGATCTTGACCGGTGTCTATTATCAAACAAGAGAAGTAGGCTGTGATTTCTTCTCGTGGCCAGACCCAGCCTATATTTCAGAGCGCTTACGTTCAGGAATAAAGCACGTTGGGTCTTCCGCCAGATAGTCACCCCCTGACAAAGCCATCGCTCGGCCCCTGCATCCTCCACACAGACTGCTGTAACGGCAGTCTCCGCACTTGCCCTTCATCAGCGTCTCCCTGTTACGTAATTGGTTAAGCACGACAGAATTTCTCCACACATCAACAAATTTCTCTTTCTGCGCATTCCCACAAACTACCGGAACAAAGGGACATGGCCATACATCCCCATTGGGCTTTATGTAAACAAATCCCCTCCCAGCAGAACATCCATGAAACAGTTTTTCGGCAAGTTTCAATTTCCAGCCCTTGTTCATGCCACAAGTTTCCAGAAGGTGAGGCCAGTATTGGGGACCAGCCACCGGTTCAATTATTGTGCGGCATGTTTTCTGTTTCCCCTTGAGAAACCGGATCAGTCGTTCGTTCTCCATGAGATCCAGACGGGCTTCCTCGATCCTTAGGCCTCGACCGACTGGAACAAGCTGATACATCAGCATGATACTGGCGCTAAACTCATCCGCCAGATCAACCAGTTCACCCAACTCATCAAAATTGTATGACATGGCAGTCACATTGATCTGAAGTAGAATCCCGGCTTTCCTGATAGAGCGTATGCCCCGTAAGGCCATTTCAAAAGCATTGCGGTGGTTGCGCACAAAATTGTGGGTTTGTGGGTTACAGGAGTCGAGGCTGACCGCTATCCCCACAACGCCTGTCCGCCTTAATTCCTGAGCCATTCTATCGTCAATCAATATGGCGTTTGTGGCAATGACATTCTTGAAACCCACGGACCTCGAGTGCGCCAAGAGTTCCATGAGGTCTGGCCTTACCGTGGGTTCTCCCCCGGTATAAACCAGCATTCTGAATTCGTCAGCGCAAGCCAGATCGTTTATGAAACGCTTAGCCTGCGTCGTATCCATCTCGTCCGGGGAAGGTTTGCCACCTGTGGCATGACAATGAATGCAACTCAGATTGCACGCGCTAGTCACTTCCCAGGCAGGATGTGCAGGAAATCCAATACATCCCATCCCTATTGCTCCAGCGGAAACCGGTATGGATCTAAAGCCGGAGAGCGCTGACCAGGCGGGCATCTTTTTCCACCCGACAAGCGACCCAAACAATAAAACACTTCCCACCTGACGCAAAAGCAAACTTAATGGTGAATAAAAAGGACGGAC
>CAZIVV010000095.1:0-1883 GCA_964542775.1 uncultured Desulfomonile sp. | reverse complement strand
ACTATGAGTGGATCTAGGTTGGATTTAAATTTCCTTGTGGGAAACTAAAGTTATTAACTCAACTTTTGCATTTCAAAAATTGAGTAAAAACGTTAAATATTAACGGTCTAGCACCGGTTTTGCTCTTTAAAATATGATTTTTGATTATGAAGCCTTAGGTGGTATGTAAATACACTGATAAAAATGGCTTAAATATGCGGTTTTGAAGGAAATTTTGTTGAATAAATGTGTATAAAATGGTATAATTTACGTTGAATATCAATAAGTTAAACCAAATTATACACATCATTATGATAAACAAAAATTCATCATCTTGCAATAGGGCTATTTCTTTTGAGTCTCTTTTTACTTACATCGGAGTTCGCTCTCTTCTTGCCAAAGCCAAGTTTTGTAAACGCTCAGGTCCAGATGTTTTTGCACTTCTTTGTGTATTTGTTACTTCTGTATTTAAAGGTTATCCAAATCTGTATAGATTCTTTGATTCTACTGAAGGTAAGTCATTGCCATTTAGCAGAGACTCAATGTACAGGTTTCTATCTAATCCCAAGTATGACTGGCAATCTTTAATGTTTTCTATAGCCTCTTTTGTCATCAGATTTATCTGTATGCTTAATAAAGGCAATGAAAACCAGATCAACTGCTTAGTTGTAGACGATACCATTATTGAAAGAGGCAGAAGTAAAAAGGTTGAGCTCTTATCAAGGCAGTACAACCATGTTATTGGAAAAACTGTTAAAGGTTTTACTAATCTTGCTTTAGGCTGGACTGACGGTATTAACTACATTCCTTTACTAAGTTATCTCATAGCCTCTAATAAAGAGAAAAATCTAATTCAGAAGGCTAATGTCAGCAGCATTGATAAAAGAACCACAGGGGCCAGACGCAGACTCTTAGCCTGCCAAAAGAAACCTGATGTCCTCATCAGTATGTGTACAAGAGCACTAAAAGCTGTTAGTGCTACTCACATCCTGATGGACTCCTGGTTCTTTTCTGATTTCCTTGTAAGAAAGCTAAAACAGCTGGGCTTACAGAGTATCTGTCTTGTTAAAAGCAACATTCAGTTCAAATTAGGACAGGACAGCTCTAACGCTTTTTCTCAAAAGGAACTTCTTAAACAAATCAATGGCGGTAAACTCAATAAAGCCAAGCTTATTACATCTGTCATTGCTTATACCAACAAAGGCTTAAAAGTAAGACTTGTCTTTGTAAAAGCAAGAAACTCATCTGACTGGATATGCATCGTGAGTACTGATCTGGAATTAACACCTGAACAGATTATTGAGCTCTACGGCAGAAGATGGTCAATTGAAGTCGCCTTTAAGGCTCAGAAAAGTTATCTGGGCTTAAAGAATGAAAGTCAGGCTCATGATTTTGATACCTGCAATGCCTTTATGGTCATTGCTAATATCAGATTACAACTCATGGAGTTTAACAGACGTCACGACAATGATCCTCGTTCTATAGGTGAGCTCTTTTATAATGCCCGTTCAGAGCTTACGGCTATTACGTTTGCAGAAGCTCTGCAAACATTACTTCTGCTTATTGACAATATTGCTGTTACCTTAGATGCAGCAGGTTGTATCTGTAAAGGCAAATTAGCTAAAGCAAAAGAAGTAATATCAAACGTAATTTCAGAGTGGTTCTCTGGTATGACTGACTATATAAAAATGTATATTCAGCTACCACAAACGTCACAATAATCAAAAATCATATTTTAAAGAGCAAAAACGGTGTTAAACCGCGTTGTTACAAGCATTTTGGAGATAAAATCCAAATGCAAAAGTTGAGTTATTTAAGGAATTCTCTTGAATTGTGACATTATAATTTGAGTTTTTGTTCGATTTATTAGATAATTGCTTCATGCTCGAGATGCTCCTATGGCT
>CAZIVV010000094.1:0-1785 GCA_964542775.1 uncultured Desulfomonile sp. | reverse complement strand
GGCAACTGGTCCGCCATTGATTCAAGTTCTTCTTCCGAACGCAGCGCGCTGACAAGATCGAACAACGCCTCAGGGACGCCGAGTTTCAACAGATCGGCGTTATTCAGATGCGAAAAAAGCCCCGTGGCAGGTTTGTCGGTTTTAGACTGCTCTTGAGGGACCTGGGGCGCAACATGTTCGACATCGAAGACCTGAAGGCTCCCAAGTTCGGGGTGTACCCGGCATATCTTGTTCTCACCCCATTTATAGGCCTTGTCATGGATGTCTATCCACATGAGAACGAACACGTTTCCGGAATCGGGCTTAAAGACAATTCCGCGATAGGTGTCGTCGATGCGAACCGACCTCAGATTGGGGTCCCTGGCTTTCTTGATCTTTTCGTAATTGATGCCCGGACGGGTGGGATCGGAGCGGAACTTGTTCACAAACTCCAGCACCCTGTTCTGCCGCTGTTTCTGTATCTTTGAGAATGCGGAGAGGAAATCCTGAGAAATTGCTACCTTGACTGGAATATTCGGCATGGAGTCAGACCTCCGTTGTTGTTATTGTTGTTATGGTTTATTTCCATTGTCGTAGGGCGGTCTGTGGCCGCCGTTTCCGTTTGAATATCCCAAATTCGGGATTCAATTCCCATTCGGGTTGAATGTCCCTCCGATATAAACCATTTCGTGCATTAATCCACCAATTTCCGGGTGATGCCGACGGAGGACACGGTCCGATACGGTTCATTTCATCCATGATTACGGGGTGATACCCACGGCGGACACGGTCCGCCCTACGGGAATTACTTCAATATAATCATGGTTTTACATCCCATTGGTCACGTCACAATATGTTAGGATTGGCAATCACACTGTCCTGAGACACCACCCGCCATCCGGCGCTTTCAAATTGTGGGAGGAATTCCTCTTCATTTTTGTTGAGTATGGCAACCTTACGATCTTCCCACGCAAAATTGGCCTGAGCCACCACGGTCCCGCCAGCGTCCACAAGTTCATACGGGCTGTCGGGGACCGACCACCCCAGATGGGACAACGTCTCAAAGGCGGCCTTCATGTTCGGGAAATATTTGACCACTTTTTCCCAATCCCCTGCGTCCTTGAGCGGAGTTGATTCAACCGGTTCAGCATCCTTCCATAGGGAACTGATGTTGTCGTAATACCCTTCCTTGATTTTGCCGCTCGTCAGAAAGAAGGCATTCGGCAGGAACTGTAACAGATTCTGCAGCCTGAGGAATCCGGCCCAGATACCCACGAAAGGACCCGTCTGAAGGTTCTTCATATCATCAGACAGGACACTTACCATGTAAACATCATCAGCCAACTGCTTCCTGATGGACTCCTGAGCAGCCACGACAAACATCCTCACCGGCTTGTCCAGATCTTCATGTTCCGGCTCAAACAAGCCACAAAATGATGGCTGCACAATCCCGTCCATCACTTGTAATAGTCCCGGCGGCAAGGCCTCTTCAGCCTTGTAAGACCATGCCTGATGTTCTTTTTCCATGTTGGCGGGCTTCAGGTTGAGGTATCCCAGAGCGCAAAAGTATGCGACCTTTGCCCACAATTCTTCAGTTAGCTGAGCGCTCCGGTTTTGTTGCTTTACGTCTTTATGCGTGTTTGCAAGGTATGACGTCAGCCATTGCAGGCTGCTTTTTGTCTCTATCCCAATGAATTTTTCCAGACCGGAAAGCGTCAGCCATTTGTGAAACTGTTTGACTCTCGCTGTATCGCCTCCAGTGAGATAATTCCCAAAATGGGCCTTAGCCGGATTAAATCCCTGCTC
>CAZIVV010000093.1:0-17844 GCA_964542775.1 uncultured Desulfomonile sp. | reverse complement strand
CAAGATCCCTTTACCAGATCCCTGAACAGATGTCGCGTTTTTTTATATCCTAGAAAAAATTACCCGATCCCATCAACATTCTATGCGGAATGTGAGATATATGGTTGGTTATGGTTTATATTTGAAATTTCAGCTTATTCAGACAATTGTATTAGCTTTTTGCTAAGGAACCACTTGGAATATGTGTGTTCCATTTATTGTCAACTAGTTACGGGGGCATTTGCCGAATGGTCAAAGGTAGCTCTTTTGCGCCGGGCCACTATAGTACGAGCCTCCGACAAATCCGGTTTTCCGGAATAATTACCAAAGAGAAGGAGCATTATCATGGCAGAACCAACAAAACCGTCCGATCCATTGGTATGGGTAAAAGACAAGGAAGGCAATGAATTCATCTGTAGTCTGAGCTCATTGAAGGACCCGAAAAAGGCATCGAAGGAAGAGCTGGCAAGCTGTGTAGATTCAGGCTCGTCAGCCTATGACCCGGGCAACTAATTTAAACATAAGTCGATTGTAATCGCGGGGTGATCATCATCTTATTGATGCGTCACCCCGTTCCACCAGGTATTTAAGAATCCAGGATCATTTTTACTTTTCTGTATGAATCATCCCGCAAATTCCGGCCATTTTCCATCTTCAGGCTACAGACTGACTGTTAGGGTCAGACGTTTGTGAACTTATCCTGACAGGTCCGAATATTTAGTTTAAGTTCTGTCCGCTTCCATGCTATTCTGTCCAAATATGCCAGCAGCTTCTGAATTGATCACTGTGCGTTCTGCAATTTTACGGCCCCTATCTTCATCCTGAAATCGAATTACTAGAAATCCCAGTAGATCAAAAGGCTACTTTTGCAAGAGGCTTTCATGTCTGAGAAAAGAAGCGCCACTTTCAAGACCCGGATACTGATTTTTTGCGCATTGGTTGCCCTGATAATAACCGGAATAATAGCTGTTGGAGTCCATTTTTCCAATAATTTGTACCAGGACGGCAAGGACCAGCTCCTGCGCGAAGCTAATATAGCTGTTGACGCCTTTGCGGAACACACATTGCAAATTGTAAATCAGGTGGATAGCCTTCTGCATGGGGTGCGCATGGTCTATCTCGGATCGAATTCCATGAAGCAGACACAGGACTTCATCGACGGCTTAAGTTTCGACAAGTCAACCATTGACAATATCTATGTGATAGATCCGGACGGAAATGTAACCGGTTCTCATGATGATTTTATTAAATCGGCCAATGTTTCAGACAGGGACTATTACCTTTTCCACCGGTCCAACCCGAATGACAGCCTCTACATATCACCGGTTGAAGTTGGACGTGTGACCGGAAGGAACCATTTTCGAATTTCGAGAAGGATAAGTAACCCTGATGGGACATTTGGAGGCATCGTGCTTGCCACGGTCAACCCTGAATCTTTCACGAAATATTTCCGGGAAATCAGCATTGGACCTCAGAATGTGGCTTCTTTGTTAGGAACATTGGACAAACGGTTCAGGGCAAGAATTCCTGAGCCGGATCCAGCGGCATGGAAAAAACCCGTCGAAACAATTCTGTGGAAAGCTCTAGAGGCAGACGCAAGAGGAAGATTTGAGAATTTCAGTCCTTTGGACAACATCCGTCGTTTCTACACCTATCACAAGATTGGAAGCCTGCCGCTGGTGATGGTCGTAGGATTTTCAGAGGAAGATGTATGGACCGAAGTTGGTGACAAAAAGAAATCCATGTTTTTGGCAGAGGTGGTGTTAATCATTTTTGTCCTGGCGTTATCCTCAGCATTCATAGTGGCATTCATCAGTCGAGACAAGCTGGCCGCGGCAAAGATCACTCTGGAATCGAACAACCTTGCTCTGACAAATGAAATAGCTGAGCGAAAAAAAGTAGAGGAAGAAAAATCCGGACTCATTGTGGATCTTCAAAAGGCGCTTGATCAGGTAAAAAAACTAAGCGGCTTCCTTCCGATATGCTCCTCGTGCAAAAAGATACGTGATGACCAGGGGTATTGGCATCAGGTAGAAAAATATGTTCGTGATCATTCGGAAGCCGAGTTCAGTCACAGCATTTGCCCGGACTGCATTAAAAAACTGTATCCGGAGCATGCGGAAAAAGTAATCAAACGAATAAATAACGTTACGAAAAAAGAGGATTAGCCCAACAGGTAGACACCGGTTCCTGAACTTAGTGTCTGATCAGGTTTCCGGAAAGATTCCGGAAATAACAGATTAAAGTGAGATCTGGAATTCTGGCAAAACCTGAGTAAAGGATCAGAGGACAGCAGACATGGCCAAAAATAAAAGCGATCGTTCAAGATGGAATATTTGGGCGCTAAGCTTTGTTCTGGCCACGCTTGCAATTTCAACTCTGGCTTACCTCCATTACGCCTTTGAAACTGATAGAATTCGAAATCAAAGGTATGACGAAATATCAGCGATAGCCGAACTTAAGTCTGGAGCAATTCAGGCCTGGCGGAAAAATCTGCTGGACAGTGTCGTGGCATTGGCTAATGCGCCCTTGTGGAAGAGAACGCTCAATCACCTGTTTGAATCGCCCGAAAACGCTCTCCATTCAGGCCTTTTAGGGGATCAACTAAGATTCGCGTGGAATCATGGCGGTCATCAGGAGGCCATCCTGCTGGGTACTGACGGGAATGTGATTCTTTCGGCGACTAATCTGGCTAACCCGGTTCACCCTAGCGAAAAGAAAGCTTTGCTGGAAGCTTTGTCATCGACCTCACCCCAAATTGCCGATATTTACCGCTCACCAGACAACGATTTGCTTATCGGGGCAATAGCTCCAATCACTGATTCGAAGGGAAAACCAGTCGCGGCGGTCTTGTTCAGGGTAGACGCAAAGACAGCATTGTATCCATATCTCCAGACCTGGCCGGCTAGTAGTGATAGCGCCGAAACCGTCCTGATACGCAGAAAACACGAAGAAGTCGAATTCATCAACGATCTTCGTCACCGGCCCGATGCCGCTCTCGCTCTCACAAATCCGGTATCGAGCAGTGATCTTCCGGCTGCTCAGGCTCTAAACGGCAAAACCGGTCTCTTTCAGGGAAAAGATTACAGGGGAGTTGAAGTCCTGGCTGATTTGAGACCCATACCGGACTCGCCCTGGTTTATGATCACCAAGGTAGACACCAATGAAATCATGGCGGAAGCCAAATACCGATGGTCCGTAATCATCATCTTTTGTAGCCTCCTGATTTTACACGCTGCTGGTTTAACGGCCTATCTCTATAGAAACACTCAGGCCAGGCTGTTTGAAAGCCTCTACCAGAAAGAACGGGAACAGCGGGAAGCTGAGGAAGCGCTCCGGAAAAGTGAGGACAAGTTCTCCAGGGCATTTCGACACGCTCCAGTAATAATGACACTGAGTGTTCTGGAAGATGGAACTTTCGTCGATGTCAATGACGCCTTCTGTGAGATATCGGGTTTCAATCGCGAGGAATGCATAGGTAAGACATCTATTGAGATAGGATGGATTTCGGCGCAAGTCAGGACGGGTTTGATCAGCCAGCTTCAGCGCAATGGCAGAATTACCGGAATGGATCAAACCTTTTTTGCCAAAAACAAACAGGAATTAACCTGTATCTACAGTGGCGAATTGATACAGACCGGAAACACCGTGATGCTTCTTTCGATAGCCCTGGATATAACTGAGCGCAAAAGGGTAGAAAAGGAATTGTTGCAGAGCGAAGACAAATTTTCCAGGGTCTTTCAGCAGGCGCCTATCCTCATAACACTCAGTAACGCTACAGACTCAACGTATTTCGATGTGAATAAGAAGGTTTGCGAGGTTTCCGGCTTTAGCCGAGAAGAGATAATCGGCAAGACTGATGCTGAACTGGGGTGGATTTCCGTCGAAGACCTAAGGCGCATCGGCCGCGAGATTGAAAGCAAAGGTCGAGCCCATGAGACAGAACTGAAAGTTTTCACCAAGGATGGAAGGTCTATTTACGTAATTTTCAACGGTGAACTAATACAAACCAAAGACGGACCCATGCTTCTGTCAATCGCTCAGGATATCACCGATCGTAAACTTTCAGAGGAACAGATTAAGCTCAATGAGCTCAGATTGCAGAGCCTTTATGAAATTTCTCAATACAGGGCCAACAGCTCCCAGGAATTACTCGATTTCACCCTTGAGCACGCCATAAGACTTACCGGTAGCCAGGTCGGATACATATACCATTACGAGGAGGAAAACAGGCGCTTCATCCTGAACACATGGTCAAGAGATGTCATGAAACAATGCGAGGTCGCAGAACCTGAGACGGTTTACGAATTAGAGAAAACCGGCTTGTGGGGAGAGGCTGTACGACAGAGAAGGTTCATCATGGTCAATGATTTCCAGTCAGACAATCAATTCAAGAAAGGATATCCGGAGGGGCATGTTGAACTTTTCAATTTCTTGACCGCCCCAATATTTTTTGGTGAAAGAATTGTGGCTGTGGTTGGAGTCGGCAACAAGAAATCTGATTATGACGAATCCGATGTAAGACAGTTGACACTCCTGATGGATTCGGTCTGGCGAATGATCGAGAGTCAAAGGGTAGCCCTGAGGGACAGACTGCTGTCGGCTGCCATAGACCAAATAGCTGAGGGTGTTGTCATAACTGACTCCAAGGCCATCATTCAGTATGTTAACCCGGCTGCCGAAGTTATCAGCGGATATGACAGCAAGGAGCTGATTGGTCAGGGCGCTTCAATTTTTAGAAGCGACAAAAATGACGACAGTCTCTATACAAACATGTGGGCAACCATAAAAGCCGGCGATTTTTGGTCCGGGAGATTTGTAAACAGAAAGAAGGACGGGACTGAATACTATGAGGACAATTCAATTTCTCCCATTTTTGACGAGACGGGCAAACTGACCAATTATGTGGCTATAAAACATGATGTTACCAAGCATGTCAAACTCAAGGAACAGCTATTTCAGGCCCAGAAACTTGAAGCAGTGGCGATCCTTGCCGGGGGGGTAGCTCATGACTTCAACAATCTGCTTCAGGCAGTCCTAGGTTATTCCGAGTTGATGCTTCAGCGGAGGAGTCATGATGACCCTGATTACGAGGATCTGAGCAAAATCCATAGCGCAGGAAAGCGTGGAGCTGAACTTGTAAGAAGCCTTATGACATTCAGCAGAAAGATGGAGCCCAATTACGTCGCAGTCGATCTTAATCAGGAGGTCATTGCGGCACGTGATTTGTTGTTCCGAACCATACCCAAAAACATAAATATCGACTTACGCCTCCAGGGGAATCTCCCATCAGTCAGAGCAGATTCATCGCAGATAGGGCAAATCCTCATGAACCTCGGCGTAAACGCGAGGGATGCCATGCCACAGGGTGGCACTCTGGGAATTCAGACAGAGATGATTGAACTCGACAACGAATATTGCAACTCGAACTCTGGACTAAAACCTGGACCCTATGTTTTGATGAAAATTTCTGACAATGGACAAGGCATGGATGGCGAAACCGTTTCTCACATGTTTGAGCCATTCTTTACAACCAAAGAACCGGGAAAAGGGACAGGGCTCGGCCTCGCAACTGTTTACGGAATACTCAAACAGCATGACGCTCAGATTACCTGTTATAGTGAACCTGGCCGGGGAACTACTTTCAGGATTTATTTTCCCATCGTCAGTGAGAAAATCAGACCGGCTCCGCCGAAGGATGACTCGGAAATCAGGGGCGGTTCAGAGACTATTCTATTGGTGGATGATGAACAGACAGTGAGAGATATCGGCAAGAAAATTCTTGACGCTCATGGTTATTCGGTGATCACGGCCAATGATGGTATGCAGGCGCTTGAAATTTACTCAGATAGAGGAGCTGCTATAGATTTGATCATTCTCGATTACGTCATGCCAGTTATGGATGGGGTTAATTGTACGAAAAAAATAAAAGAGATCAATCCCACCACGAGAATTCTTCTCACAAGTGGGCATTCGGTTAGTTCGCTGGATGATGTTTATATACAAACTCATGCAAATGGATTCATTGAAAAACCTTTCAACGCCAATCATCTTCTGACAAAAATAAGACAGGTCCTGGACTGATTTTTCTTACCGTTCCAGGGACTCACATTCTTGAATCGGTTCTTTTAAGAAGTGGTCAAGAACCCCCAGAGTCATCCGGAATCTTACGTCAGGGCCTTGATATCAGGTCGCTCGCTCATTCAATGCGCGCCTTCAGGAATTAGCCCCAAAAAAACAGCAATTCGTTAACCGGACACGGGAGCGGGACAACAATCTGGGTTAGGAATCATTCCTATCTGAAATAATATATTTATGAAATCTTAATGTTATGTGTCTGCTGATATTCATAAACGCCGCGGCTTATGTCGTCGATACATTTTAAAAACAGGCGAAATCAATTGCTTTTCAGGGATTGGTGGTGTATTCTCCTATTGAGCTTAACTTGTATCGCTCCGTTTGTTCCATTCTGACGTGGTCACGGGTGTTATGCGAGATTTAAGATCGTAGCGCGTGGCGCCTGTGCCGTGGATATGCCCGAATTATCCAGTCGATTTATCCCCGATCATCAAGCCCCGTAATCCATCAACCCCATACGCACTACCACAGGATTGTGTCGGGCGTTTTTTTGCTAAAGGAGCTACAAAATGAGTTTTAACATCTATGTTGGTAATCTTTCTTTCAATTCTACCGAGGGAGACCTCAGGAACCTGTTCGGACAGTATGGCGAAGTGGAAACCGTCAAAATTATATCCGACCAGTTTACTGGCAGGTCCCGGGGTTTCGGTTTTGTTGAAATGATTAATCGTGAAGAAGGCCTACGCGCAGTACAGGAATTGGATTCCAAGGAACTTGGCGGAAGAAGCCTCAAGGTCAATGAAGCCAAGCCCAAGAACGCCGGTGGTGGTGGCGGCGGCCGTAGAGATGACAGAAACAGAGGCTCACGCTGGTAAGCCACTGTTGACATTATAGATCTAAGGTACACGAAAAAGGGTCCACTGTTGTGGACCCTTTTTTTGTTTCAATCGATGGTCTGATAGAATCAATCGGGATTGCGGTTTTTCTCACATACTGGAACGTTTGAACTCTAATGAGTCTGCCACCCAAGGATTGGTGTAAAACCATTTTTCAAATCATTTCACTGCCGGTTCTACCTCCTGGACGTCAAGCCAGGAGTTTAACTTTTGGAAGCCTGATATGGCTGCCGCAATTATTTCCTGCCCGGAATCGTTCAACGCTACGTAGTTCTCCATGAAGTCCCTGAAGCTACTCCACAGATTGATAACATCAACTCCGTTGGACGAAAAATATGAATATCCTTGATGATTCTGAAATCCAAAATTCTTCTGAAGCGCCTTGGAAAGCGTCAATCCGCCTAGACGTGATCCTTCGAGAATGTATGCTAAACCCAAGGCATCAGCCGTAGTGTCCATCCTGTAAACATCATAACATTTAGGAATTGATTCTATCGAAAGGTCGCTCATGCCAAAAAACATCAGGTCTTTCTTGAGTAGATCCGCCCTCTTCCTCTCATTCCATCTGATTTCTACTCCGTAGACTTTCAGCAGTGGATCCATGGCAACCTCGCACGGAGTCACAAACCCGTAAAGTCTGCACAGAATACTGACATACGATTCCGACGTCATGGTGTTTTCAACAATCTTGCCGAGAGGTCCTCGTTTCTCAGCTTCATCGTGAATCAGCCGAATTGAGTCTCTTAATCGGGGCATGAATATTCCCATGTTTCAAATACCTCCAGAAGACATGACATGATTTCTGGTTTTTGTTAACTTGAAGAACCCTTTTGTTTTAAGTTCCATTTACTTTGTAACCTGTTGTGACAGGTTTGACAAAACAGAACCTGACTCCTTACATTTATGTTACATTTCATACGGCGTGTCTCGGTGACTGCGGGATAACTATTTGTATTTCAACGTCATCAGGACTTGAATTTTATCGTATACTTTGGCCTAAGGACTGGGGAAACAGATGGATGGGATAAATCATGAAATCGCTGGAATAATCAACGAGCAGATGGATGCGTTGTCTGAAATCATAGTTTCACGACAATATGAGATTCAACCTGAGATATGGGAACGGTATGGTGAGAAAGGTCGCAAACTCAGCCTCAGAGACTCCAATTATCATTTCAAGTATCTTACTGAAGCTCTTACAGAAAACGATCCGACCATCTTCACCAATTACGTGATATGGCTTAAACAACTGTTCGAAAGCCTGAAATTTCCCCCCGAAGCCCTGACTGTCATGCTCGATTGCACGGCGGACGCGCTTCGAGAGAAACTTGATCCCGAAATGAGTTCGGTGACAGACAATTTGATAAATGAGGCCAGGGTCGGCCTTCAGAGCGAATGTCTGCAAATATCTTCGTACATAACGCACGACGTTCCTCTTTATGATTTAGCCAGACAGTACCTTGACGCGCTACTTTCGGGGGACAGGCGGTTGGCAAGCAAGATGATACTGGACGCTGTTGAGGGTGGGGTTCATGTAAGGGACATATATATCTATGTCTTTCAGAGGTCTCAGTATGAAATCGGTCGTCTGTGGTATTTGAACCAGGTAAGCGTGGCTCAGGAGCATTATTGTTCCGCGGCTACGCAGCTCATAATGTCTCAGCTTTATCCTTACATTTTCTCTACAGATAAAAAGGGTCTCAGATTCATGGCAGCCTGCGTTGGGGGAGAGCTTCATGAGCTGGGAATCAGAATGGTCGCTGATTTTTTTGAAATGGATGGATGGGACACGTATTACATGGGAGCGAACACACCCACCGCAAGCATAATCGAGGCCTTAGACTCACACAGCCCACACGTAATTGGAATATCGGCTTCGATGCCAACGCACATAGGCATCCTCAAAGAATTGATAACAACGGTCAGGAACCATGACTCGCAAAGACATGTAAAAATAATGGTAGGTGGTTACGCGCTCCAGTCATCGCCCGAGTTGTGGGTAAAGCTGGGCGCAGACGGTTACGCACGAGACGCAGAGCAGGCCGTAGCTTTTGCAAACAACCTGGTTTCCACAAAAGCCGTGTAGGGCGCCAAAGGCCACACGAAACTATGGCCTTTGGTATTTTTGAAGGATCAACCACCCCCGTAAATGTCTGTTTGTGTAACTCTGTTGCCCAAGGGGGTATAGCCCCAAGGCTAATCCGATTAGACCAGACCCGGGATCTTGACTCCCGATTCCGCGGGCTTGATCATGCTAAGCGCATGTTTGTATACCAGTTTAGTGTCTTCTGAATCTTCAACGATTATGCAAAAACTGTCAAAACTGCGAACATAACCTTTGATTGAGCTGCCAGAGGTTAAAACCGCCTCAATTTCTATCCTGGCCTTTCGGACTTGATTAAGAAATTGATCCTGAATGTTGAAATGTGTTTTCGGCATTTGAGCGCCCCCATGCGCAAAATCCCGGTTCAACCCCATTCATGTTTCCTGGACGGCTTTACCGGGAGAAAATCTCAGTCTTAACATTCACGACTGAGAAAATTTTCAATAAAAACCTCGATAGCCGAGATATTAAAAGGATCAAACCATTTAAAACAGGGATCCGACCTAAACCAGGTCAGCTGTCTTTTGGCGTAGTGTCGGGTATCCCTCTTCATCAAACGAACAGCTTCATTAAGGTCCGCTTCTCCGTCAAGTATCATCGCAGCATGACGGTAGCCCAGAGACTGCATAGACTTCAGTTCCCGACCGTATCCACGATTGCGCAAAGATTCAACTTCCTCTAACAACCCCGTGTTTAGCATATTTTCAACACGTTTATCAATGCGTTCATACAAATCTTCTCGAGGAAGAGACAGACAGATCTGTAAAGCGTCATAAGGTCTATCTTTAAAATAATGTTCGTCGATCAGTTCGGACATTCGTCTGCCTGATAACTCAAATACCTCAAGCGCCCTTACAATTCTGGCAACATTGTTGGGACCTATCCTCGCAGCGCTTAAGCTGTCTACCTTTTCAAGCATTCCGAAAAGGGCTTCTGAACCCTTGTCACGTTCTATCCCAAAAAGTTTTAACCTAAGGGCCTTGTCGGACGACGGCAGATCTATCAATCCTCCTAATAGACCTCTGATGTATAATCCTGTTCCGCCTACTACAAAAATGATCTTATTTTTTTTTGTCAGGCAATCTATAGTTGCACGGGACTCTCTAACATAATCCCCAACTGAATAATCTTCATCAGGATCACGAATGTCAATCATGTGATGGGAAACACGCGCCTTTTCCTCTTCCGTAGGTTTGGCCGATCCGATGTCCATCAGCCTGTATATCTGAATGGAATCCGCAGATACTATTTCTGCGTTAAAACGGCTGGCGAGCTCCACGCCCACACTGGTTTTACCCGATGCCGTTGGGCCAGCCAAAACTATTATCCGTTGCCTTTCTGACATGATTCGTCTCTGAAGAGTCTAATGGCTAAAGACTGCGCTCACCCACTCCTGTTTTATAAGTTCTTTCAAAAGATTGAGTGACTTTGCCTCGAATTGTTCCTTCAATGAAGGCCATTGATCAACTGTCACTCCCGAAACGACCAGGCTATCAGTAAAAGTTTCCTTCAATGCTCCAACGGTGGACGTCAATGTCCTTGCGTCGAGGTTGGCGATTACAACATCAAAACGTCGTTCCCCCGATTCTATCGCACGGCATTCAAATCTGATTTTTCCATTGACTTTATTCAATTCAGCGTTTTCAACTGCCGATTCTATCGCCACAGGATCATTGTCAATGGCTGTGACTGAGTCTGCTCCCAATTTTGTGGCCGCTATCGCAAGGATGCCTGAACCACAGCCAACATCAAGGACACTGCATCTCAAAGCCTGTTTTTCGCGCTCCAACATTATTTCTTCGAGTAATTCCAGACATCCCTGAGTCGTCTCATGAGAGCCCGTGCCAAATGCCTCCGCCGGCTCTATGATGATTAAATGACGGTCTTTAGTCTCAGGGCTGAGCCATGGTGGACTTACCATTAATTTCGATCCGACTTCCATGACCTTGAAATTGTCTTTCCAGGCCACTGCCCAATTCTCCGAGAGCGTCGTCCTGTAGCTGATTTGAGGTCTGGGAAACTCGGGAAAATTCTGCGACAGACTAATAATGTAGTCTTCCAGATCCATGCGGACTTTGTCGGACATTTCCGGACTGAAATAGGCTGTTACAACAGATTGACTTACGTCATCCTGAATCGTGACTCCATGAGAACACATTTCATGCATGAAACAACTCACGGCATCGACAAGCTCTGCGCAAACAAGAGCCTCGGCAACAAGCCACTCCTTCGCAATGAACTGGGTCATATTCTGCACCTTAAATTAATATTAGGGTTTATTGTATTACAGGTCGTGACGGGTGTCGACTAACGTTCGAAGTAAAGTAGTGAGCAAGATGACGCAAAAGGCGAATCCTTCAAATGGCAAGAGCCTGAAAATTATTCTTCAGGCTCTTGCGAATGAGTTGCCGTTTTTCAACGCGTCGAGAGTAGCCATAAATCAGGGAGAGGAGATTGTTATCAGTTGACTGCTTTCATACAGCGTTCAGCTTCTTCTGATGTTTGTCTGAACATCTGTCGTAGTTTGTTTTCCATCTCACGATTCTGGTCATACTGTTGGAAAAGACTTTCCAATGCCTGCGAAGTTCCCGCATTGGATGGTAACTTGGACATGTTTTCAATCTGCTGCATCAGGTTCTTGCAAACCCGATTGTGCCATGTAGCGCGACTTTCATAGGCTCTGGCATTATTAACCAATTCCTGGCACACGTTCAGAGCCATACCACTGTCGGAGAAAACCTGGCCAGGTCCTGTAATCAACAGGATCGAAATGAAAGCTATTACCACGAAGGCGGACCTGATCATTATGCTACCTCTCAACTTTTTGAATCTCATATAGCAAACCTTGCCAAAAACATCAAGCTATTTTTTATATTTTAACTACAACAAATTAATTCTGCTAATATAATTCATTTCATTAAACCTCAAAGCATTTGTAAAAACCCACTCTCTTCGACGTTGATTTATATGATAACGATATGACAATGTGATAAAATGGGACTGTTTGGAGAAGGCATACAGTCAAACATGCCCTATGAGTTTGTAAACGTGCCGCAGTGATGGGAATAATTGTTTTTTGGAGGCAAAATTGTCAGATCCATTTAGAACTATAGAGTGGCGAGGCGATCACATAAGACTGCTTGACCAGACACTCCTGCCATTACGAGAGGAATATATAGAGATTCGCTGTGTTGATGAGATGTGCGAGGCGATCAAGCGTCTGTCGGTTCGGGGCGCGCCAGCTATAGGGGTGGCGGCTGCGATGGGAATAGCGCTGGGAATTTTGGACGTGGCGAACAATGATGATGAGCTATCGCGACGTTTTGAGGAAGTATGTTCGGCGATAGCTTCAACCAGGCCTACAGCGGTGAATCTTTTTTGGGCAGTTGACAGGATGAAGACCCTCTTCAACGCAAACCGTGGTCTAAGTCTTTCAGAGATGAAAGAGCGTCTGGTGAATGAAGCGGTTCTCATGGAATCCGAGGACAGAAAGCTTTGTGAGCGGATAGGATTTCATGGATCAGGACTCATCAAGGATGGAGACACGGTGTTGACACACTGCAACGCCGGTGGACTTGCCACAGCGGGCTACGGAACAGCGCTCGGAGTAATCAGGGCGGCGCACGAACAGGGCAAGAAAATTAATGTTATTGCTGATGAGACCCGGCCTTTGAATCAGGGCGCCAGAATTACATCCTGGGAATTGATGAAACTTGGCATACCAGTCACACTCATCCCCGATAACACTGCCGGGGCACTGATGCAAAAAGGTTTGATTGACAAGGTGGTAGTGGGCGCTGACAGAATTGCCTCAAATGGGGATGCGGCCAACAAGATAGGAACATATTCTGTCGCTGTCCTGTCAAGATTTCATAATGTGCCTTTTTATGTGGCTGCGCCTCTATCGACCATAGACATGAAACTGAACAGTGGAGCGGAAATACCGATAGAAGAGCGTAGAGCTGAAGAGGTGACGCACATCGGAGGTTGCAGGATAGCTCCAGAAGGAGTCAAAGTCAGAAACATAGCCTTTGATGTGACTCCGAATGAATTGATACAAGGTATAGTGACCGAGTGGGGAGTCGCGAAGAATCCCTACAGGGAATCGTTTGAACAATTTTTTGCAGAATCCAGGGAAGTGATGCTGAAATGAACCCAGAAATAATTGATAAAAAGACCAAAGCAATTCTGGACGATGTTGATCTGGTGAACGGCTCCAGCGGTGAAGTACTTGGCTCCCTGGATGGCCATACAGCTTATCGTGGCCTTAGGTGCCAGAACCGGACCATTGACACGGACCTCTATGAACTGACGATGGTAGCCGGCTACAGGTCTCTCGGGAGAAACAGCCAGAATGCGTGCTTTGATCTTTATTACCGTCAAAACCCTGACAATGGCGGCTTCTGTGTTTTTGCCGGTCTTGAGAGCGTCATCAATTATGTGAACAATCTTGGCCTTTATCCAGACGATCTGGAATATTTGGCCGGCCTGGGAATTTTTTCGCAGACGGCTATCGACGAGCTATCCAGGGGCATAAAGTTCAGTGGCGATATTTGGGCTGTTCCAGAGGGTACGGTTGTTTTTCCCGGGGAACCGCTGATTCGTGTGACGGGCCCCATTGATGAGGCGCAAATACTGGAAACCACCATGCTCGCCCTCGTAGGACATCAGACTTTGATTGCCACCAAAGCGGCCAGGCTGAGGATTGCGGCCAGGGATGAACCGGTGGTGGAGTTCGGCACCAGGAGGGCTCATGGGGTAGAGGCGGCAGCATACGGCGCTCGTGCGGCTTACATAGGTGGATGCGCTGGAACCTCAAATGTCAGGGCCGGGAAAATGTTCGGAGTACCGGTCAAGGGCACTCACGCCCACAGTTGGGTTGAGAGCTTTGATCAGGAACAGGACTCATTTGAAGGCTTTGCCCAAGTCTTTCCTAACAATTGTATCCTGCTTGTGGATACTTATGACACTATCCAGGGCATCCGAAAGGCCATAAATGTAGCGGTCAAACTGAGGAGCGAAGGGAAAAGACTTCAGGGAATAAGAATAGACAGCGGAGACCTCGCGTATTACTCCAAGGTAGCCAGGGAAATGCTGAACGAGTCGGGCTTTCAGGAGGTCAAAATACTTGCCAGTAGCGATTTGGATGAATGGATAATAGAAAGCCTCAGGGAACAGGGCGCAAAAATTGACATCTGGTGTGTGGGAACAAAATTGATAACATCGTACCACACTCCAGCGCTAGGCGTTGTGTACAAACTCATGGCGGCCGATTGCTCCGAGGGAAAGTTGACACCGAAAATCAAAATATCACACAATCCAGCCAAGGTAACTAACCCGGGAGTCAAAAAAATATTTCGGTTCATCAATTCTCATGGTCGTATGATTGGTGACCTTCTGGCGCATATTGATGAGCCATTACCTCACGGCAGGAAATTAACGGCGCACCATCCGATGTACGATTACATGAAAAAAGTCTACAAGCCGCCGTACAAGGCAGTGGAACTGATGACACCCATATTCCTCAATGGTAAACAGGTTTACAACCTACCATCGCTGGATGAAGTTCGTCAAAGGGCTTTTTCGCAAACGGGACAGCTAGAGCCTGAATTTAAAAGGTTTTCTAATCCACACATCTATAAGGTTTCACTCTCTGAAAAACTTTACCGTATAAAGAAGAACCTTCTGAAAACCCATGGTAAATCTTTGTCCTCGAGAATCTCCTGAATTGGTTTGCTTGTGGCTTCAGATTGCGGAATTAAAATTTCACCTACACTGCCAGCAGGTTCTGATTTTTCCCCAAAAGCCTGCTGACCGTCCCCCCCCGGTCTTGACAACCATCGAATTGGCGCCCAACTGTCAACTGTGTTCAGGTAAACGTTAGCCTGCGTGACTGAGGTAATTGTGATAACAGGAGCCTACCCGCGTCATTGAATAGCAGAACACCAAAATAAGTTTGGGTAGCGTCTTCCAGTCGGAGCTAATTTAGACATGGGCAATTGTAAAACCAACCGCCTCAGCATTTACAGGGCTACTATCATGAAACAGACATGGGGTTCATTAAATGACAGATAACCAGAGCGACAAAATCAACCTTAACCTCTCAGGCGACAGGGACGACCTCAATACAGGATCATCCGGATTTAGACCGGCGCAGGAAAACCAGAAATCGTCGATTGTGCCCAAAAGCGAGGTTGAGGAAGCCTCAGATCAGGAGATCTTACTCCCAGAACAGGAACTGGAAGTCTCTGAGGCGCTTAGGTTGGCTGAAGAAAATCGAGACAAGTGGATGCGCGCTGTAGCTGACTTCGAAAACTACAAGAAGAGGAGTATTCAGGAGAGGAGCAAATTGATCAAGTACAAGAATGAAGAATTGCTCAGAGACCTGCTTCCGGTGATAGACAACCTGGACAGGGCCATCTCCGCATCCTCGGACAAGGCTTCGGATTCTTTACTTGAAGGGGTGAAGATGACAGTCAACATGTTCAAGGATGTCCTGGGTCGTTTTGGGGTCAGTGCCATCGAATCTGTGGGAGCAGTTTTCAATCCTCAGTTTCAGGAGGCCATAGCGACTGTGAAGGATCCTGAGAAAGAGCCGAATGTAATAGTTGAAGAGCTGGAGAAAGGATACATGTACCAGGACAGGCTATTAAGACCTGCGAAGGTAGTGGTTAACTCGAGATAAACAATCAGGAAAATATTAAGGTATAAAATACATATAGCGCCTTAAAGATGGCGTCTGGAGGAAATGATGGCCGGAAAAGTAATAGGAATAGACCTTGGAACTACTAACTCATGTGTTGCAGTCATGGAAGGTGGAGACCCTGTTGTAATAACAAACTCGGAGGGTGGAAGAACTACCCCGTCCATGGTTGCCTTTTCGGATTCAGGAGAGAGGCTTGTCGGTCAGATCGCCAAAAGACAGGCAATCACAAATCCTGAAAATACCCTGTTTGCGATCAAAAGGCTGATAGGCAGAAAATTTGATTCGAAGGAAGTTCAGGCTGACACTAAAATCTGTCCTTTCAAGATAGTATCGGGCAAGGGTGGCGACGCTGCTGTTGAAGCCCGTGGCAAGGAATACACCCCGGCTGAAATTTCGGCCATGATTCTGCAGAAAATGAAACAGACTGCGGAGGATTACCTGGGCGAGGAGGTTACGGATGCTGTTGTAACTGTTCCCGCATATTTTAATGACTCCCAGCGTCAGGCAACCAAAGACGCCGGGAGAATCGCCGGTCTCAATGTTCTCAGGATCATAAACGAGCCAACCGCAGCTTCCCTTGCCTATGGACTGGACAAGAAGAAAGAAGAAAAAGTAGCCGTATTCGACTTAGGCGGTGGCACTTTTGATATTTCGGTGCTCGAAATTGGAGAGGGAGTTTTTGAAGTCAAGTCTACCAATGGTGACACACACCTGGGTGGAGAGGATTTCGATCAGAGAATCATTGATTATCTTGCCGATGAGTTCAAGAAAGACCAGGGCATAGATCTGCGCAATGACAAAATGGCCCTTCAAAGACTGAAAGAAGCCGGTGAGAAGGCAAAGATCGAGCTCAGCTCATCCATGGAAACGGATATAAACCTTCCCTTCATTACGGCAGACGCGTCAGGGCCCAAGCACCTGACAACGAAACTTTCCAGATCTAAACTCGAGGCTCTTGTATCGGATCTGATAGAGAAAACCGTCGCTCCGTGCAGGACAGCCATGAAAGACGCAGGGGTTTCAGCGAGCCAAATCGATGAAGTCATACTTGTTGGCGGAATGACCCGCATGCCGGCGGTTCAGGCGAAAGTCAAAGAACTGTTTGGAAAAGAGCCTCACAGGGGAGTAAACCCTGACGAAGTGGTAGCCATTGGGGCAGCCATACAGGGCGCCGTGCTCAAGGGTGATGTGAAGGATGTGCTGCTTCTGGACGTAACTCCACTTTCTCTTGGAATTGAAACTCTTGGAAGTGTTTTCACCAGGCTGATAGAGAAAAATACTACTATTCCAACCAGGAAAAGCCAGGTGTTCTCTACTGCGTCGGATAATCAGCCTTCCGTGTCCATCCACGTCCTTCAGGGCGAAAGAGAAATGGCCCAGGACAACAAGACCCTTGGGAGATTTGAACTTGTTGGAATTCCACCTGCGCCCAGAGGTATTCCTCAAATCGAGGTCACATTTGACATAGACGCAAACGGAATAGTCCATGTCTCTGCCAAGGACCTTGGCACGGGTAAGGAACAATCCATCAAAATTACTGCCTCAAGCGGTTTGACAGAGGCTGAAATCCAGCAAATGATTCGGGACGCGGAGTCTCACGCCGAGGAAGACAAGAAGCGACGTGAACTTATCGACCTGCGTAACCAGGCGGATTCAACTGTCTACATGACAGAAAAAACGCTTAAGGAGCATGGAGACAAGGTAGACGCTGGAGTGCGAAGCGCGATAGAAGCTGCCATAACCAAGACCAAGTCGGCCATGGAAGGTTCAGACGCAGCAGCATTGAGGACCGCCATGGAAGAATTGCAGCAGGCTTCCCACAAATTGGCCGAGGCCATGTATCAGCAGACAGCTGGTCCCGCCGGTGGAGCTGAACAGGCCGGTGGACCTCATGGCGGAACTTCGGGAACTTCTGCAAAACCGGACGATGACGTTGTGGATGCCGATTTTGAAGAAGTAAAAGACACCAAGAAATAGTTGTTTCTAACGCTCATCCGGAACAAGGGGGCTTTATCCTCCTCTTGTTCCGGGCATCGAGCAGGCAGGCCCCTGGACGGAACAAGATGCCGGTTCGAACTTCG
>CAZIVV010000092.1:0-1522 GCA_964542775.1 uncultured Desulfomonile sp. | reverse complement strand
CACCGTAGAAGCTATGGAAGCAAACCTGTTGCAGATATGGAAAGGGAAAGTTAAGATTATTCATTCCGAGTTACCGGGTTCCGAGGCCGCCATTCTAGGGTCCGCCGCGCTGGCCTGGGAACTCTAAAGTAGTATTGTATGGATTTAGCACTTATTAAAAAATCGTTTTCAGAACATTTCCAGGGCAGCGGAGAGATGTATGCGTCTCCCGGCCGTATTAACCTCATTGGAGAACATACCGATTACAACGGAGGATTTGTTTTTCCGGGCGCCATTGATAAAGGTATGGTTGCCGAGATCCGTAAAAACGGTACATCCACAATCCGCGCCTATTCGGTAGATTTAAAGGATTACGCCGAGTTTGGTTTGGAAGAACAGAATATTCCTGCCCCTTCGTGGGCAAGGTATATTTTTGGTGTATGCCGTGAAATGATAAAAAGGGGTGCCGTGCTGGGCGGTTTTGACACTGCTTTTGCCGGCGATGTGCCGCTGGGTGCGGGCATGTCTTCTTCTGCAGCGCTCGAAAGTACCTATGCTTTTGCCCTGAACGAACTGTTCGGGTGCGGTATAGATAAATTCGAACTGGCCAGGGTAGGTCAGGCCACCGAGCATAATTATGTGGGGGTGAAATGCGGGATCATGGACCAGTTTGCCTCATTATTTGGCAAGGCGGGCAGTCTTATGCTGCTTGACTGCCGTTCCCTGGAACACAAATACTATCCGTTCCATCCCAATGGATACCGGCTCGTTCTCCTCGACACTGTAGTGAAGCACGAACTGGCTTCCTCGGCTTACAACAAACGGCGTGAATCCTGTGAAAATGCTGCCAGGGCGATTCGTGAGAACGGACACCCGCAGGTGGAGTTCCTCAGGGATGCTACCATGGAAATGCTAGATGGGGTTAAGCACTTGATTACCAGGGAGGATTACTTGCGTGCCCAATACGTGATAGGTGAAGTGCAACGCGTAATGGATGTTTGCCAGGCCCTCGAAAGGGACGACTATCAGACAGTGGGCGAGCGTATGTACGAAACGCATCACGGCATGAGCAAGCTATACGAAGTTAGTTGTGAAGAACTTGATTTTCTGAACGATATTGCCAGAAAATGCGGCGTTACCGGATCACGCGTTATGGGAGGCGGTTTTGGCGGCTGTACCATTAACCTGGTGAAAGATACACTTTATGCATCTTTTATTCAGACAGCCAAAAAAGAGTTTGCTGCACAGTTTGGGCATGAGCCCAAAGTGTATGACGTAGTTATAAGCGACGGAGCCCGGAAACTGGATTAATCCGCCGGGGGGTTGTCCATGTCCAGGAACGCATATTCGTTGCCTGATTTTTCAAGAAAGCGGTAGAAGTCTGCCAGCGAAATGACCACCGTATAACGGTTGTCGTTCGGATGAAAGCTCACTTCTTCCGCTTCTTTTATTTTGGAGTCGATGAACAGGAAAACGTGCTTCCGGGTGTCGTTAATGAGCCCGAAGGGTGATACTGAACCCGGTTCCAGACCCAGATAGCGGG
>CAZIVV010000091.1:0-27970 GCA_964542775.1 uncultured Desulfomonile sp. | reverse complement strand
TCGGCTCATGATGGTAAATAGGGGGTCATACGCTGATTACGGGTATTGGCGGGCGCCCGAGGTCTATCCTGACCTTGAGTCAATCTGCCAGAATCGGTCATTGTACCCAGTCGCTCGTTTTCACCACTGTTCCGAAAAGCTTGATAAAAACCTTTTACAATGTTAATTTCCGGAGTCTTTCTCGCAAAGACGGGTAGCGCCCTTTATTTTCCTTACCGGCGCACAAACAGGCAAAAGAAGGAGAAGAGCTTTTGGAACTGAATGAAATTGTTATCACCCAGGCGATTGTGGACCGTTTCTGGACCAAATTGAGGAACAGCCTTGAGATGGATGTGGCAATAGTTGGCGGCGGACCCTCGGGACTGGTGGCCGGCTATTACCTCGCGCGCGCTGGAGTCAAGGTGAGCCTTTTTGAACGGAAATTGAGTGTAGGCGGCGGCATGTGGGGTGGCGGCATGCTGTTCAATGAGATAGTGGTTCAGGGAAGCGCTGTTCATATCCTGAAGGAGTTCGGGGTGCGTCACGAATTGTATAAAGAAGACTATTATACTGCCGACTCTGTGGAAGCGGTATCATCACTTATAGCCCAGGCCACAAAGGCGGGGCTCACCATCTTCAACTGCATGACGGTAGAGGACGTAATGATGAGGTCCGAAAGGGTCACGGGCCTGGTCCTGAACTGGTCGCCGGTAGAGATGGCAGGCCTGCATGTGGACCCATTGGCTGTAGGATCCCGATATGTTGTGGATGCGACGGGTCATTCGACCGAGGTGGTAAAGGTTGTCATGAAAAAGGTTCCGGGAGATCTCATGACTCCTGATGGCAAGATAGAGGGCGAAAAATCGATGTGGGCGGAAAAGGCCGAAATCCTGACACTGGAGAATACACGGGAGGTGTACCCGGGTCTTTATGTAGCGGGCATGTGCGCCAACGCCACATTTGGCGGACCTCGGATGGGTCCGATTTTCGGAGGAATGCTCCTGTCCGGTGAAAGAGTGGCCCGGGACCTGATCAGTAAACTTTCCTGAGGTAGTTGGCCGGGCTTGCTGCAGAGCCGGGCGCTGCGCCTGCAAAGATATTGCAAGGTTCTTTCATACATGCCATGATCCGGTCAGAAAGGAGTTGAACTCATGAGCGAACCAGTTGAATCCTGTGTCAAACCAGCGAAGGGTCCAATTTCAGGAACGCAGCCAGAGGCGGATACAGGCGCTCTGGCGGCGCAAAGCAGACAGGAGGGTATAGGCATGAAAGCAAGAGTTGGGAAGCCCGCGCCCGATTTTGAGGCGTCAGCCTATCTGAAGGGCGGATTCAGGAATGTCAGCCTGTCGGAATTCAAGGGCAGCTGGGTAGTCCTGTGTTTTTATCCGGGAGATTTCACATTCGTCTGACCCACCGAAATAGCGACAGTTGCCGCAAAACACGATGAGTTGGCGAAGCTGAATGTTACGGTCCTTGCCCTGAGCACGGACAGCCGTTTCTCGCATAAAATATGGGACGAGGAAGAATTATCGAAGATGGCGCCGAAAGGACTGCCGTTTGCGCTCGTTTCAGACGCCGGTGGCCGTATTGGGGAAGTTTACGGGGTGTATGACGAAGAGGCCGGTGTTGACATCCGCGGAAGATTCCTCATAGATCCTGACGGGGTGATACAGGCTATGGAGGTAATGACCCCACCTGTGGGAAGAAACTTCTCTGAACTTGTCAGGCAGGTCATGGCCTTCCAGCATGTCCGGGCGACGAATGAAGCGACCCCGGCGGGATGGAAGCCTGGAGATCCGACGCTCAAGCCACGCCCTGAACTGGTGGGCAAAGTATGGCAAGAGTGGAAGGTGAGCGAATAGCCCACAATTATTAGTAATATAAGGGAAAGGCTGTGACCGCTTTCAGCCTCGTTGCCCGTTATTTGATCAGGCTCCGCCTCAGGTCCCAATTAACGACGATTTCCCGGAAAGTGACGGGAGTGACTCAGGGTGGAGCCCCCCAGACAAGCGGTGTCTACTGGAATAAAGATCCCGGGAAGACTCGGGGGGTAAGCTGCCAGGATCTCATGTACCGAACCGGACCAAACAGATCCTGAACTCCTTTACCTCCTGATTCGATATGTCGCTCCCATTCCGGATATCACAATTTCCCGCTCTGTGCATGCAAGGGTAACTTGCTCAGGGGTCGATAGCTGGAAATTCTCAATTTCTGAAATAGCAGGGCGAATATATTTTTCAAGGAAAACAGAAACCACTTGACCGGATTTGTTTGCGATGTGCCGCCAGGCGTCTTCACCTGAATAAAACTCACCACCGCAGTCAAGATACTTTCTCGATAATTCATCAAGCCGGACCGAGGGAGTTGGGTCAAGGACCAACAGTACCGGTTTGATGCCGGCTGCTTTGCATTCTGTCGGGAAAGACAACTCTTCTGCAAATCTGCCTTGGCCACTTGCGGCAATTGTTACACGAAGCTTTAATTCGTAAGCAGTATTTGCAGAGGGAACGTAGCAGTCGATCTGACGGCCATTTGCTGTTTGATAGCCGTCCTGGTCTAAACGCTTGACTGGAGAATTGCGGGCGCCGATTGATTCACCGCCCAGACAACTAGCGAGGATAGGCTCAAAAACGTACCCGGTCTCTTGGGCTGCCCTATTGTCAATGTCATATATCCACTTCCGCCACGTCATCCAATTTGCTAAAAGGGATGGATCGCAGGCGCCAAATTCCAATAACACTCTGGGACCAATTTGGTCCATTGTTGGCATAGGTTGTGTTGACAGGATTCTTCCATATTTGACTCGTCTGCGATGCAAAGAGCATAGGTTCTCAATATACAGGGCAAAGTCCTCATTCTTATTCTTTGCTACTTCCAGAAGTTTAGTGATATCGGACACATTTACCCCAATTTTTAGGCTCTCAAACCAGTCCGGAGAAATTGAATAATAACTCATGGCTGGGAAATCAATTGTTTTAGTGTCCAGACTCTTCCGGAGCCATCCCAAATCGGTCAATGCAATTACTATTAATGCATAGATTTCATCGTCCGATAAAACAATCTGAGCGTCCCGACTGCCATGCATCTTGCATTTGGTGTAAAGAGTCCTGACAAATAGAGAGGTCATAACTCCAGAGCTCCTTGCGAAAAAGTATTCATTACACGATTGAGCAGGAGGCATGTTTTTTTAAGCGCGGGGCTCATCGCATCGGCTTTGGTAACAGAGTAGGAAATCAAGCGGCCCTCTTTTGTGGACTTGCCGGTAAATCCATACTTATCACGTATGTGTTCGGCAAAAATTCTCGCCATCAGGGGCGGAATTGCGTTCCCTATTTGCTGCAATTTTTCGGAAAGTCCACCTGCAAATTTGAAATCGTCAGGGAACGTCTGAACCCTTGCGCACTCTCTAATTGTCAGAGGTCTGTGGCTGGTGGGGTGAATGAGTTCTCTTGTGGCGGAGCCCGTGATAGTCAAGCATGGTTCATCATATATCAGGCGCTTAAGCCCGCAGGGAGAGCCGCCTCTCTTTTCTGTTGGCGAGCCGTCCATCACACGCCGGTTTGCACGCCTCTTGAACGACTTGTGCTGGAGATGTTCAGGGAGGTCCTTCATTGTCTGGCCCTGTTTTAGCCATCGAATTCTCTCAATTTGTAAGGGACCCGGTCTGGGATAGAAATGATCTGAAATCGTCTTTGATGTCCCTCTCAAGTAATGCTCAAAACTACCTGACGCTTCAGTTTGATAGTCCATTTTAGCCGTAGGGAGATTAGAGGCCTCGGGCAGAGTTCCAATTGCATGACGCAAGGTGACATCGGAATTTCTGAAAATCCTGCCTTTCAAGAAGACTGTTGATTCCGGGAATTCAAAATCAATCCCAATTCTATTGCCAACTATGAGAACTCGTTTACGTCTCTGGGGAATTCCATATTCATGCGCGTATATTTTCTCGACCCGAATAGAGTAACCAAGAGAAACAAATGCCTTTATGGCTTCATGCAAATATTCGCCATTCTTTGCAGTAAGAAGACCCTCAACGTTCTCCATCAGGAACCATTTGGGTTTTATGGTCCTCAGAGCCTCTACATAACTTCTCAGGAGTTTATTCCTCGGATCATCCCAGAACCTTGTCCCTGCCGTCGAAAAGCCTTGACAGGGTGGGCCTCCGACCAGAATGTCCAGCTGACCAGGGGCAATTTTACACATGGACAAGATGGAGCGGAAATCCAGATTGTTGATATCCTCTCTCAGAAAACGGGTGTCAGAAAAATTCGCCAGATAGGTTTCACCTGCTACCTTGTCAACATCGGTTGCAAATAAAATCTCGTACCCAGCTTGTTTAAAGCCTAATGAACATCCACCGGCCCCACAGAAAAGACTTATTACTGTATTGATCATATTTGTTCAGGAACCGACTTTGCTTTTATAATTGCTGACAATATCAAAACGCTCCGAAAACGGCCGATTGGCTTCTCCATCTGAAAGCATCCAATCATATCTACTGTAGCCACACAACTCAATCTCTTTCCATTACTCCCATTCATCACAACAATAGCTCCTTGAGCATCAGAAGCTTCGTTACGATTAGCGCCCTTGTTGTGAGCCTGATCCGTCGGTTAGCTCAGCACACCACCTGTCTGACGGGCGAAGATAGTAATACAGGCCTGTCTCAATGCAGGGGCAGTTGAGTTTTCCTTCAGGTAACCTACCTTGCGCCGTATTGTTCGAGTAAATTGACCATATCCTGATTTCCGGATGATTTTGCAACGGAGAGGGCGGTGGCCTTTGTATCGTCCTTGATGTTTGGGTCGGCTTTAGCTTTGAGAAGGATGCGGACTATATCTTCGTGACCCTTGAAAACGGCGTCGATGAGGGCTGTAGCTCCGCTATCGCATGTAGCGTTAACATCTGCGCCATAGTCGAGGAGCATCTTCACGAAATGAGTGTCACCCCTGCTGGCGGCGGCCATAAGGGCGGTGGTCCCGTTGGTGGCCCTGATGTTAACATCGACACCCGCATCGAGCAGACGCCTGGCTTCAGCGTGGTTTCCGTCGAGGACCGCTTTAATGATAACCCTGTCCTGATGCATGTAATTGGAAAGCTGGGCGCTTCCGGCTATCATGAGGAAACCTATGATCCCGAGAATCCAGAGTTTGTTTGACATGTGGGAACCTCGACAATCCTGAGCTGTGAAAGTGGGCGTTTGAGCGAGAACCGGGACTGTCTTTGACAGGCATGACGACCATAGCCCGGCGGTGGCAAGTTTTTCCCAAAAGCCGGTTCTTAACGAGGGCTACCCTGAAACTTAAATTACGTTATCAAGCGATTCATTTCAATACAACATTTTCCTGACCTGTCCGGATAAGTCGGGCTCTCTTGCCGGCGTTGCGGCGGTTTACCCGAAAGTAAGACCGGGCAGCCGGACATGATGTAACGTCTTGACGATCATCATTCCAGAAACTAGACTGCAGCGGATTCGGGGTTGATCCAGGGAACGGGAGGAGCCAGGTTTCATGGAAGTAGCGATAGCTTTGGGCGGTGTGTTGACCGGAATTCTGCTGGGTTCCGCGGTAACTGCGTATATCGTAAGATCCAGACACGAGGCGACCCTTGCCCAGGCCGTCAACAGCATGGAAGTAGACAGATCGGTCCTCAATGAGCGCCTCAACGCCAAAGAACGCGAAAACAGGGATCTGGCCGACAGGCTGGATGAGGCCATAAACCGGTTGATGGCTACTGAAGACCAACTGAATGAAATAAGCGCCAAATACTGGACCGTTGAAGAGAAGGCAAAACGTATTCCGGAACTTGAGAAACAGGTAGCGGAACTGAAGGACCTGAACCGGAAGCTGAACGGACTTAACATCGAGGAGGTTGACAGGCGTTCGCGGGCCGAACAACGTGCCATACATTTTGACGAAGTATCCGCAAACGCTGAGAAGCTCCGGGAGGAAAACACGTTCCTGAAACAGACGCATTCGGACATGCAGGCTCGCATGGAGGAAGAGCGCAAGGCCTCCGCAGAGAAACTCGAATTGCTCAATCATGCCCAGGAGAGGCTATCCGACGCTTTCAGGGCTCTTTCATCCGAGGCGCTCAAGAGCAACAACCAATCTTTCCTTGAGCTTGCCAGATCGACAATGGAGCGGTTTCACGACGGCGCAAAAAGTGACCTGGCCTTGAGGCAGAAAGCCATAGATTCGATAGTGGTCCCGGTTAAGGAGACATTACAGAAGGTCGATGTGAAGCTTCAGGACATGGAGAAGATACGGTCCGAGGCTTATGGCAAGATCACCGAACAGGTAGAGTCGCTGATCAGGACTCAGGAACAGCTCAAGGGTGAGACTACGAGGCTGGTGCAGGCGCTCAGACGCCCGCAGGTCAAGGGCCGTTGGGGTGAGATGCAGCTGCGGCGGGTTGTAGAGATATCAGGAATGCTCAAACATTGCGATTTCGAGGAACAGGCGTCGGTGAACGTGGAGGAGGGAAAGCTTCGACCGGATTTGGTAATAAAACTGCCGGGCTTCAAGAATGTGATAGTAGACGCGAAAGCCCCCCTGGAGGGATACCTCAACGCCGTAGAAGCCAATGACGAGGACAGGCGCAAATCCGAACTAAAGAACCATGCAAAGCAGATACGTGATCACATGAGCCGGCTTGGATCGAAGTTCTATTGGGACCAGTTCCAGCCCGCGCCCGAGTTCGTGGTCATGTTCCTTCCCGGTGAAGTTTTTTTCAGCGCAGCGCTCGAACAGGACCCCGCGCTCATAGAAACAGGACTCAACCAGAAAGTCATCCCGGCCTCACCAACAACTCTCATAGCGCTCTTAAGGTCCGTGGCTTACGGCTGGCGACAGGAACTGATAGCTCAGAGCGCTTCGGAAATCAGTGATCTTGGCAGGGAACTGTATGACCGAATCCGGATATGGGCCGAACACCTCACAAAGGTCGGAGCGGGGCTCGATTCAGCTTTGAGCGCCTACAACCTGGCAATCGGTTCGCTCGAATCAAGAGTGCTGGTTTCAGCCAGAAAATTTGAAGACCTCGGCGCTGCCGGACAAAAGAAGATACCCCTTGTAGGCGTAGTCGACAAAAGCCCGCGAACGCTCAGCCAGCTGACAACGGGGTGAATGGCTAATGTTGAATGATGAATGATGAATGATGAATGGTGGATGGTGGAAGTGGAGCTAAGACCGTAAATGACAGGATGTGTCTGAATGTTAAAAATAGAGACAGGAGAGAATCATGACAGAAGATAAATGGACAGTTGAGAAGGTTCGCAAGGAGCTGTATGAGGCGAGGACAAAGATGTTTGTGGTGGCAAAAGTCCTTGAGACCGGCAGTGTGAATCTGAAGGACCATGAGGAGTGGGCCATGGTCATAAAACCGTTACTGAGGGATGTTCAGACGTATGTGGAGAAGATAAACGAATTCACCGAGGGGCCGACTCAGGCCTGAGGTGTTCGGGGAAGCTGATGGCCGAGCGCCCGCACTATGATATGTGCGGGCGCCCGAAAGAGATTTTTACTCGGATTTGCCCCACTGTAGCTTTTTGGTTCCGCCGTCGTTGGTCTGATTGGTATTTTGTGCTGTAGCGTTCAGACCGGGCTCTGATCCGACCATTGCGGGTTTTTCCTGCATGCCCCATTTAAGGGCGGCTGGTTTGGATGTCGGGGCAACCTGTGTGACCTGAGCTGGCTCTTCTTTTCCCCACTTCAATCCGGATGATTTGGTTGAAGGCTCTGGCGGGGCTCCGGCTCCCTGACGCACAACGTTCTGTCTGGACTGCTGCGGTTTCTGGAGTTCGGGAGAAACAGCGGTGTTCCTCTGCTGTCTGACCGCCGGCCTTGAGGGAGCCGCCTGTTGCGGGGCAACTCTGGCCTGCTGGGTAGCCTGACCCTGCTGCTGGGCGGCGCTTTCATTTGTTCCGTCAGATCCATCCCAGTAGATTTCCTGTTTGACCAGTGGTTCCTGAGCTCGGGGGCCGGGTTCGGCTGACACACTTCGCAGCGCTGGCCTGGAAGCCGGAACTACCTGGGTGTTCGATGTGACAGATGGAACGCCATCCTGTTGCTGCTGGGGCTGTTGGGGACGAGCGGGTCGAGCCGCCTGCGTGTTTGCCCTGCGTCTGGTTTGTTGAGGATTGTAGGGGGCATACTGACCATAGCTCTGCGCGCCGGTGTTCTGGTCGTAACCGTATTGTTGTCCGGGATTTTGTCCGTAATATCCCTGCTGACCGTAAGCCTGATCATAACCGTAGCTGTATGGAGATCCATAAGCCTGTCCTGCGCCGTAAGAATCGTAATTACCGTAGGAGTAATTACCGTAGGTGGCCTCCGGTGTGAGGTATGGATAGCTGGAATAGCTCTGGCTCAGGGCATTCTCCACGCCACAGGAAAGCGCCAGGATTACGAGTCCCGCCAAAATCGACCTTTTCATTCACGATCTCCTTCTTTCCCGATTTGAGAAGCCGAATCCAGCGCCGGGAAGATGACAAACTTTTTAGTTGTTATAACGCACACTTTAGTAGTAATTTTAAGGTATTTCATTATAAAAGGCAAGCCTTTATGCCCCAATGGGGTCAAAATACTATATGTCTTCTGTTCGTGCAATATGTCAGGGCACATATCGTGTCAATACCATGCATGTTGACCAAACCCGCGTTTGGAGGCTAACATAATTTTCATGAGAATAGCGCACATATCTGATTTACATTTTTGCAGGACCACGTCGATGGAATTACTTGCGTCACTCAGAGATGACCTCAGGGCGGTTGGTCCGGACGTTATAGTGGTAAGCGGAGACATAACTGACCGTGGCCGGAAATACCAGTACAGGCAGGCGATAGATTTCCTGAAGTCAGTTGGTGGCGATATTGTGGTAGTGCCGGGTAACCGTGAGATCTGCGGCTCTACGTTCTGGGAGTGGATGATACCGAGTCTTTCGATGACCCGTTACAGGTCGTTCATGGGCTCATCCGACCGGATAGTGTTCAGGTCGGATGAGGACAGGGTGTTAATTGTTGGCCTGAATTCGGTTCATTTTTTCCCTTCTTGGCCAGGATCGGTAAGTCGTGAGACACGCTACTGGTTCAGGAGCCTCGTTTCAGGCTGTGACGGATACTTCAAGGCGGTAGCGCTGCATCATCCGGTGGCGCCGGTGATACACGGTTCTTCTTTCTGGGCGCATCAGTTGTCCGACGCGGCCGCCATACTGAAAATATGTTTTGAACACGGTGTCAGGCTGATTCTTCAGGGTCACAAGCACAGGTCGTCATTTCTGGAGATACGCGAACCGCAAAGTGAATCAAGGGTCGTTATTTCATCGTGCGGGGCGCCTCTGGCCAAGGAAGGCGACCGGATCTATCACATTCTGGAAAACGATGGGGGGCTTATCCGGGCGACGACACGCGAGTGGGTGGACGGCAGGTTTGTCCAGCGAGACGACTATTCTTTTGAGGTCGGTAAGGATCAACCGGTGGGAAAGAGGGCTGTTTCAGTTCCCTGATTTTGCGGTGAGTTTTTCTTCCGCGTCTGATTTTCGCATGTAAACCGGTGTGATCAGCATAACGTCATCGACATCCGAATCCATGAGTCTGCGGTGGGCCAGAAAACCGCATGTCGAGGGAAAGGGGGCTTCCACGAGTCTTAAATCCGCGGTATGGGAATCCAGTCCGAGCTGTCCTATGACCTCACCGCCGCAGATGACCGGATTGGAATTGATCAGGCTGCGGGCGTAATTAGCGAATTCCTGACGCGCCACAATGACTGCTGATTGCAGTATGGGCCTTTGATCGCGCATGTATGCGGAGTGTCCGACGTAGACATCTCCACGTCCCGCGTCGATTACTGCGAGGGCCGATTCCGAGTCGAAGGCGGCCTGTGAGATCAGTATGTCGAGACTGGAGATACCGATCAGCGGTTTGTTCAGGGCCAGGCAGTAACCTTTTACGGCGGCAAGTCCAATCCTGACTCCCGAGAACGATCCCGGACCGATCGCTGCGGCAAAGGCGTCCACATCCTTCAGGGTGACGCCCGCCGAGCTCAGAACGTCGGAGACAAGATCCGGAAAGTTCTCCAGATGTCGCTTACCCGGCGGCAATATCTTCTCGGAGAGGGTCACATCGCCGTCGGTAACAGATGCCCCCAAATAGGGAGTGGTCGAGTGGACAGATAGTATGATCAAGTACAATAAACCTTTGCTAAATGCATGGTCGGCCGAAATGCCCTAAGGCGTGATGGTCCATCCTTTTGTTACAATCCTGTAGATGTCATTGTAGAATACAAGTCCAATCAGGAAGACAATTATCAGGAGTCCTACCTGCACGGCGACTTCCCTGACTTTGCCGGTTACCGGCTTCCTTATGATGGCCTCGATGAACAGGAAGAGGACATGTCCACCGTCTAGCACCGGTATGGGCAGCAGGTTTATTATGGCAAGGTTTATGCTTATGTAGCTCAAGAGGAAGATGAAGCTGAAGAGGCCGGCCTTGAGGCTCTCTCCTGAAGCCTGGGCTATTGTGATGGGTCCGCTCAGGGCGCCTGCCCCGATATCACCCCGGACAAGTTTTACCAGCGTGGTAAGAACCATTTTGGTCAGAAATCCGGTGAACCTGAAACCCTCGACAATAGCGGGGCCGAACCCGAGTTCCGCTTTCTTGCCCGACGGCGCAATGCCTATCTGACCACGGTAATCACCGAACATGTCCTTCTGCTCACCAAGAACCGGAGTCACGGGAAGGTCCATTTCCCTGCCATCCCTGTCGACGGTGATCACTATCCGGTTATTGGCGTTTTCCTGGATGGTATTGCGGATATCATCCCAGCGCCACAGCCTCTGACCGTCAATCGCAATTATCTGATCGCCGGCCTTGAAGCCCGCAGACATGGCCGGTGTATCCGGCATGACTTTCCCAACCTCACCCGTGAGTACCGGAAAGCCGGACAGGAAACCCAGACAAAGCAGTATCAGGGCAAAAACCATGTTAAACGCCGGACCTGCTATGACTATCGCCATACGTGCCCACACAGGTTTGTTGGTAAAGGCCCTCTGACTGTCCTGTTCACTTATTTCTTCATCGGATTCAGGATCTTCGCCATAAAGTTTTACATATCCGCCTAGCGGTATCCAGCTAAGGACATATTCAGTTTCCTTCCCCTGCCTCTTGATGAGTGAGGGCCCGAAACCGAGAGAGAATTTCAGAACTTTGACACCGAGCATTTTGGCAACGATGAAGTGACCGAATTCATGAACAAAAATTAAAGCTCCAAGAAGGATGATGAAACCAAAAAAATATTCCAACGCGAGGACCTCCCGCCAGTTATTATCCTGAAATTGTTATAGACCAATTAAATATACTTTCCAAGAGCGCCAATTAAATATATCCTGAAGAACTAAAGCAGGCTACTTGTATCAAAACGGAATTATTTTGAAAACAGGAATACTTGGCGGAACGTTCAACCCTCCTCATATAGGACACCTGAGACTGGCCCAGGAGGTAGCCTATACTCATGGACTGGAAAAGGTAATTTTTGTTCCGTGCTCGGTACCGCCTCACAAGACCCGTGAAAAAACTGCGTCGCCGCATCACAGACTGGCCATGACCGAGTTGTCCTGCTCTGATAATCCGTGTTTCGAGGTTTCCGACATCGAACTCAAAATGGAAATCCCGTCATACACGTTCAGGACCCTGGAAAAGTTCAGC
Organism: uncultured Desulfomonile sp.; assembly: GCA_964542775.1. GTDB lineage: Bacteria > Desulfobacterota > Desulfomonilia > Desulfomonilales > Desulfomonilaceae > CAITZA01. The sequence goes on along the minus strand of CAZIVV010000091.1, from coordinate 16,290 downwards.
CAGGACATCTACACTGAATACTACTTTATAATAGGCACTGATTCCCTAAGTGAAATACAGACCTGGAAAAATTATCTGAGGCTGTTTCACTTGTCCAGCTTCATTGTGGTAGAAAGACCGGACGCTGATTTTGATCTGGTGTGGAAACATGTTCCAGAAGAGTTAACATCCAGCTTCGCCATGAAAGATGGTATATTAACCCATGAGTCGTCGCATGTGTTGATAAAATCGCCGGTAACAGGTTTAAATATCTCATCAACCTACATCCGGGAGCTGTTGAAGGATGGAAAATCGGTAAGATATCTGGTTCATGACAGTGTCAGGGAATACATCGAAAAAAAAGACTTGTACAGGATTTGAAATTTGAACGTTACAGAGCAATCAAGAGCAGTTGATCGGGAAAGCGCTAAAGACAAAGCCGAAAACCTTTTACGCGCCGCATTATCCAAAAAGGCCTTTAAACCGGTCCTTCTGAGGCTGATGGGAATAACGCCACTGGCTGATTATTTCCTTATTGTTTCAGCCCGTTCCAGTAAACACGCCAGAGCCGTCGCCGAGGCTATACTCGAACGCGCTCACATGGACGGTTACAAGCCTGTGTCTTCGGAGGGACTGTCTCAATCGACATGGATTCTGCTGGATCTCGGAGATGTCATAGCGCATGTTTTCCACTCTCCGGTCCGTGAATTTTACGATCTGGAAGGGCTTTGGCGTGACGCGCCGCGGGAATCTTTCGGCGAGGATTTGCAAAAAGAGATAGATGAGGCTAACGCTGCGCAGCACGACGATGACTATGACGATTACTAGGCAAGAGATGTTGGCCGAACAGTAACCGGCGCAATGATAGCGAGGCGTGGCGCAATCCCTGGGTGATTGTGATTATCCCCCGGGATGCGGGCCATTGCAGGGCTCTTACTTCCTGAACAGTTCTTCGAGCTTTCGGCGCGCTTCGGCGGCCTTGTCTTTGGCCTGGGAGGATTTTTTTGTCTCTGAAAGCCGGAAATATTCGCAGAAATTTCGTCTGTCCTTGACAGGTGTCCTTTCCGCCTGAGGCTCCCTGCACTGGTTGGAATATGTTTCGTCGTAATCGGAGCAATTCAGGCAACAGTAAATATCTGAGCCACAGTTTCGACATGTGTCGTTCCTGAAGACGCGGTCATCGAACTGAAGTTTCTCTCCGCAATGGTGACAAAATCCTGTTCTCACGTTAATCCTCTTGATGGAATTTTTGCAGGAGCTTATCCTATTGGCTGAAAAACCTCAAACTGATTAATCCGGTCTATCTGGACGAAGGGAGGAATTGCTATGGAAACAGGTTTTCTTGCTCGTCTGCCTAAAGGCGAGGATTTGCTGGAATCGATAACGGCCGAATTCCGGGCCCGTTCGGTCGACAAGGGCTCATTCAGTCTTATAGGGGCCCTGGACAAGGCTGTGCTTGGATTTTACGATCCCATCGAGAGAGTTTACAACTACCGGGAATTTGATGGACCCCTGGAGATAGTCAACTGTATTGGAAACGTATCGGAAAAGGACGGCGACATATTTGTGCATGCTCACATTGTAATTTCGGGGCACGATTTCCGTTGTTTCGGTGGGCATCTGGCCAATGGTTCCACGATATTCGCCGCTGAACTGAGCGCGACAAAGGTCTCGGGACCGGTTCCGAAACGAGGATTTGACGAACCTACAGGCCTTTTTTTATGGACCGAATGGTAACCATGCGGTGTGACGGCGAAAAATAAAAGGTTGTCGACGGGGCCAATGAATGTGAGCGTCATTGTGTTTGGTAGTCAGCCTCGACGGGGTAAAATTCGATGAGGCTGAATGATCTTCTGCTGTTCCTGGTAATATTCGTATCAATCGGGTTTGCGATACTGAAGCCCGAGATATGCGAGCCGTTGCAGGCATATCCGCTTTACCTGATGATGATCCTGCTTTTCCTCAGTTTTCTGAGGATAAACTTCGATTCGCTTCTGGACACGTCATTGAGGTCCGTGGCCCATCTGGGCATCCTGGCGTTGGTTAAGCTGATATTCCTGCCAACGGTTCTTTACTGGGTGACGCTTCATGTGGCGCCTGAATTTGCGCTGCCGGTCCTTCTGCTTTCAGGGATATCCACGGGAGTGGTAGCGCCGTTTGTAGCGAACATGGTGGAGACGGATGTTGCGCCTGTTCTTCGGATGGTAGTGGCGACATCGCTTCTGACGCCATTCACTCTTCCGTCACTGGTAGAGTTTCTGGCCGGGGCTGAGGCGAATATCCCGGTGGCCCCAATGATAAAAATGCTGGCGGCGGTGATCTTCATTCCTCTGTTATGTGTGGCGCTGGCGCGAAGGTTCATTCCTGATGTCTTGGGTAAACTGGGCGCTTTTCAGTTTCCGATTTCGTTACTTTTGTTTTTTCTGATAAATCTGGGAGTTTTTTCAAAATACTCACATTTTTTCTTTCATAACTGGGAAACGCTGGTGGTTGCGGTGGCTATCGCCTATGTCCTTGCGCTGATATATTACTCTGCGGGATTCCTGACGGCTTTTTCGGAAGTCCCGGGGGAGAGGCTTTCAGCCGGCATCAGCATGGCCATAATAAACAATGTGCTGGTGGTAGTGTTCTCTTCACAGTTTTTTGGGCCGCTCGCTCCAACTCTCGCCGCCGTCTACATGTTCCCGTTTTTCTCGCTGCTCGCCCCATTGAAGCTACTAAGCTCAAAAATCGAATGGTTGGCTCCATCCCGAGGCTAGATGTGAATTTCAGGATAATCAGGATCTGTTTGGTCGTTCTTGCGGCTTTTTGGCTGGTTTCATGCGGATCGGGAGATTCCGGCAAGATCACCAGGGTTAGTCGCATCGCTATGGGAACTTTGGTCGAGATCAGCGTCAGCGGGTCTGCCGAAAAGGCCGCACATGCCATTGAAGCGGCTTTTGACGAGATAAAACGGATCGAGGATTTAACATCCTTCCATAAGTCGTCGGGCCTTACCGAGCTTAACAATTCGGCGGGGAAGGGGCCTGTGCAGCCTGGAGCCGAGTTGACGGATCTTATCAAAAGATCGCTCGAGTTTTCAGACATGTCGGGAGGAGCGTTTGACCCGACGATTGGACCGCTTGCCCAACTGTGGAATTTTAGTGGCGAATCTGGTCCAAGACTACCTGAGTTATCTGAGATACAGCGGGTTCTGCCACTGGTCGGCTGGAAGTTCATGAAAGTGGACGCCGTTCAGGGACTTGTAGAGCTAACCCGGGAGGGCATGTCCGTGGATCTCGGGGCGATAGCAAAAGGTTACGCACTGGAACGGGCATCCGCCAAACTACGCGAGAATGGCGTCACCTCAGGACTGATCAACGCCGGCGGAGACATAGTGGCCTTCGGAAAGAAAGGGCCAGACAAACCGTGGAGAGTAGGCATACAGGATCCAAGGAATCCATCAGGAGTCATCGCCGTGGCCGCGATCAATGACAGGGCGGTCGTAACATCAGGAGATTATGAGCGCTATTTTTTTGATTCTGACAAACGCTATCACCATCTTCTTGATCCAAAAACTGGTTTTCCCGCTGACAGACTGCAGTCAGTCACCATAGTCGCGCCGGACGCCGTGACTGCGGACGCATTGTCAACAGCCGTTTTCGTGATGGGAAAGGATGAGGGCCTGGCCCTGATTGAGAGTCAGCCGGATGTCGCCGGGTTGATGGTTGACTCCGAAGGACGCGTCATCCTTTCACAAAGGGCGCTGAACATATTCCAGACAAGGAATTGATGGCGCCGCGGGACTGCGGAGCAAGAACCTGAACGGAATTTTTACCTTGATCAATTCTGGCAAAAAGTATAGAATGCGGCTTCAGGTGAGAATGATATGAACTTCGGCAAATTCATGAAATGTCTTGTCATAGGGGTAGCGCTCCTCGGGCTTGTTGGTCTGAGCGGATGCAAGAGCGCTCTTCCTCAGTACATGGCGCCCCCAACCGGCCCGGTGTCAAAGAACTACCCGACCGGTCATGATCCCTACGTGCCGATGGATCACAACCCTTCAGCTCTCAATCCGTTCGACCTGCTGGCTTCCATGATGTCCCCCTTCATGTATGGTCCACCTAGATAACCGCAGCTTCGCAGATTATTCCATTTGATCAGACAGACCGGTTGTTACTTTGAATTGCCGGCAGTTACAGCCGCGAGCAAAGGTTTGTCGCGATAAGTCCTGAACAGCTGTATGTGCCTTCTTTTGATTTTTTGCCTTGTGGCCATTACTGCTCTGGCGTAACGCATGGCCGCATTTGGGTCATCGCTATTGTATGCGCTCAGGGCCGGAGCGACGTGTCCATACATTTCCAGATAGTATTTGAATATCTGGACACCACATTCCGCATTGACTCTAAGGTCCAGCAAGTCTGACTGCCTGAGTCCGAACTTGTTGGCCCAGGACGGCGCATGGACCTGAAACATTCCCCGGCAGTTCCTGTGGTTTACTATGTTGTTTCTGAATCCGCTTTCAACATGGACTATTGCCATTAATAGCCACATGTCACCACAGGTAATCTTTTCAAAATATTTGTTACCGGCGTTGGCTATAGCGGAAGCTGTATCGTAAGACTGCCTGAGGCTGAGTTTTCCTTCAGACATTTCGTGGATGATAACAGAGCAGATCGCCAGAGCGTTGGGTTGCGCCTTTTCCTGAGCTGAAACATGGGCAACGTTCAGGAAAAGGAGCAACGCCAACACCGGCGCAATTTTAAGGACCATTGGCTCCCTCCGGAAGGCGTAATCGATCAACCCCTGAACGTACGCCTAACCCCTACAGTATTTTGTGTTTTTTCGAATTATTTCGGCATTACCGGTTTTAGCGGCGTCGGAACAGCCACTGCTTTCTTGTACGCGGGTTTGGTTTTGTAGATCTTACCCTCAACATAGTCTATCGGCATCTGAATGGGAGCAAAAACACGGTCTGAACAGAACTTTATCGCATCCAGGCAAGGATTGAAGAGACTAAAGGTTCTTTTGAGCGCAGAATTCACAAAACCATCCGCAGTGTCCACGGCATTGGCTCCAGTGCTATAGACAGAGCCGACCACGTCTGAGGTAAATGACTTGTTCGATCCTTTTGCTGCGGCAAACGCCGGCGCTGCAAGAGCGACAATCAGACTCACGCAAAGAGCCATTTTCATAATCTTAAACATCCATAAACCTCCAGAACAAATTAAAGTGATTTATTATTTCATAGTTGAGGTCATTTTGTCAAACAGATATGAAATATGTCATGTTTAGGCCGTTATTACAGGGCCTGGCAGAGGAACCCGAGAACGGTTCAAGGTCCTGCAGCGCAGCTTGCGGATTTCTGGCGGTTAATGGTGTGATGTAGAAAAGACTATTGGATGTTATTTGAAGATTCTGAAAAGGCTATTTTATCTATGACAGTCAACAGGTTCCCCAGGTCAACCGGCTTCACAACTACTTCATCCACACCGGCTTCGATGATTTTTTCTTCTTCCTCCTGCTGGTTACCCCAGCCGGTCAGAAGAATGAAACCTACCTTGGGAATCCCCCTCGTCTCGCACATCCGTTTGATTTCCTTGCCAACTTCCCATCCCGAAATGTTGGGCATGCCAAGATCGCTGATCACAATGTCGATTTTGTTCTCTTTGAACAATTCCAGCGCCTGTTGGCCTGAGGAGGCCGTGTAGACCCTGTGTCCAAATTCGCTCAATCCTTCATGCAGAAGGTCGAGCAACATTTCCATATCATCAACAACAAGTATATTCAGAGGCTTACGGGGCGAGATGGGCTGGACCGGAGTTTGCTCCTGAAAAGGGACAGCGGGAGTAGCCGGCAGGGATATGGTTACCGCAGTGCCTTTTCCCAGTTCGCTCTGTATTGAGATGTCGCCCTTGTAACGCTTCAGGACCCCCAGGCTGCTCGACAGTCCCATGCCGGTGGCCTTGAAACCCTTGGTAGTCCAGAATGGCTCAAATATCTTTGCCAGATTATCCTGAGAAATGCCGATACCACTGTCTTCAAGAACAATCAGGACCTTGTCATCGTCGAGCCTGGATGACAGTTTTATTTGCCCGCCAAGCGGCATGGCTTCGGTGGCGTTTTTTATGATGTTCAACAAAACCTCAAAAAGGTCATCTTCCTGGACTTTTGCGATCAATTCAGGTTGGAGGTCCGTGTTGACTACTATTTTGTAACCTTCCTTCTCCGGCTCTGTCTTCCACCAGAGTTCAGTCATGTCAATGGCCCTGAGGACCAGCTCAGAAACATCGAAGACATCTTCGGCTCCCACCCGTGTCTTATGCCGAATGTTGGCAAAGTCCTCAAGTCTTCTTACCGCGCCGGCTCCAAATCGTGCGCTCTCCACTATCTGCCTGAGTTGTGTGCGCACTTTTTCCGTGGCCCCTGAATCCAGGTCCATGAGAGCCAGTCCCGCTCCTCCCATGATTATCTGAAGCATGTTGTTGAAGTTGTGCGCGACTCCTGAGGCAAGATCAGCGATAGCATTTAACCTCTCTCCACCCAGGAGTATCTCTTCGGCCTTTTTTCTTTCGGTCGTATCTGTAATGAAATGAAGTGTAGCCGGTTTTGATTTCCAGTTGATCAGAACCGTATTTTCTTCGCACCATCTGATGTCGCCGTCTTTGGTCACAATCCTGTATTGCGAAAAGGGGATGGTGTTTGATTCAATGAAGGAATCCTGTATGAAATCAGTCTCCCGTTCAAGATCGTCGGGGTGAACGAACACGGTTAGTCCGTGAGCCATGAGATGATCTTCGGAATAACCCGTGAGCTCAACAGCCTTACGGTTGACGAATACGGGCTTTCCGTCCTGAGTGATGGCGATCATCTGACCGGAGTATTCAACGACCGTCCTGTATTTTTCCTCTGATTCCGCCAGCGCGTCTTTTACTCTCTTGTGTCCGGATATGTCCGTAATAATCCCGATGAGACCATTGACCGATCCGTCCGTCCTGAAGAATGGGGCCTTGGAAATTATGCAGTCTCTCTCGACGCCATCGGCGCATTCGTCTCGATATTCATAGATGACCGTTTCTTTGTGGGCCAGGACACGCTGGTCAGTTTCGAAAAATTGTTCACCCTTTTGTTCACCCCATACTTCTTTGGCGTTTTTCCCCTGAATGTCCTCATTCTTGAGCCCGGTGAATTCTTCATAGGCCCTGTTGACCCCGAGGTAACGTCTTTCGGCATCGGTAAAGAAAACCGGGTTTGGGATAGACGCCAGGAGGCTTTGCATGAGACTGATCTGGTTTTCGAGGGCCTCTCTTGCCTGCCTGACTCCGGTGATGTCGATCTGGGTTCCTGCCGCCCTGGTCGCCCTATTGTGACCGTTCCACTCGACGACTTTCCCGCTTGTTCGCATCCAAAGCCATTCTCCTGATTTGTTCCTCACTCGGTAATCAACTTTCAGCGATGGCATACCGGTTTTCATGTGGTCCTTGATCTTTTTCCTGACATAGGGCAAATCCTGAGGATGGATCAATTTTTGCCACCATATGAGATCGTTGCTCACCTCAGAGGGTTCATAGCCGAGCATCTGAACGAAACGGTCGCTATAGATGACTTCTCCGGTCAGGATATTCCAGTCCCAAAAACCCATGTCTGCGCCCTTTAAGGCCAGATCCAGACGTTCGGCCGTTTCTGCAAGAACTTTCTGGTTCTTTTTGGATTCCGTAACGTCGAGGATTACCCCTATCATGCCTCCGAGAGTTCCATCTGACTGGCGATAAGCCGTTTTTGTGACCTGGACATCTCTTCTGGAACCACATCGGGTTATAATGGATGCCTCGTAAATTTCCTCTCCACCTTTTAGCGCTATTTTCCGATCCGTCTCGTCAAAAAGATTTGCGGATTCTTCATCGTAAAGATCGTGGGGGGTTTTCCCCCGCAGGTCCTGAGATGATATTCCTATAAGCTCTTCGAAGGCCCTGTTGCATCCTTGATACCTGCCTTCGGGATCCTTGAAAAAAACGGGGGCGGGAAGGGTCTCCAGGAGCGTATCGACGAGTTTGCTCTGATTGAGAATCTCATGAGTGATTCTCTCCTGTTCAAGCAGAGCAAGCTCTTTTTCTTTTTCGAACCTGGCAACTTCTTCGATGCGTCCCTGGACGAGTTGCTCTATTTCTTCTGTCCTGGCGTAGAAGCGTGCGATGAGGAATCCGATGCATGCGCCGAGGACACCACCGGTTGCAGCGGGAGTTACAAAGCTGTGAAGGTCGAAATTCGGAATTTCCAGGGCCAATCTTTGAAAAAAGGACAGAGCCGTCAAAACTGTTGATCCAAGCACAAGACCCAACACAGCGGCGGTTTTTTCGGAGAGTTTCATGATTCATCCCATGAGTGCAAAAGACAACGAGTGAATCCAAATAGTTAAATCATCCAAGACAACGCAATTGTCTAGTTTAACCATAGAGAGCTCATAACGCAAGCCTGATTGTATTATGCCCCTGATTATTTCTGGAAGCGGCTTTTGGGAATGATCCCCGAAAAGATCAGGCGACAGGCTTCAGGTCTTCATTGTCATGAGACATTTATTTTAGGGTGTGTTCAGCGTGAGTTTATTGATAATCTGGAGTCTTAAATGTTATGATTGGTAATGGGAGCATTCCGGTTTACATGCTACTGCGCCATTGGTGGGAATGGCCGGTCTCAGAGTTGACGGTTCAGGGACGGAAATGCGCGACTCACGCTAATGTGACTAGAAGGAAGGAAATCCAGTTTGGCTTCAGGTCAGGAAATAATATCTGTCGGTATTGAGGATGAAATTCAGAAATCATACCTCGATTATGCGATGAGCGTAATTGTAGGTAGGGCTTTGCCGGATTTGAGAGACGGTTTAAAGCCTGTGCATCGCAGGATACTGTTTGCAATGCACAGGGCCGGAAATTTCTGGAACAGGCCTTACCGGAAGGCTGCCAGGGTGGTCGGTGATGTCATAGGTCAGTTTCACCCTCATGGCGATACAGCGGTATATGACTCCATAGTTCGCATGGCCCAGCCCTTCTCAATGAGATACACGTTCGTAGATGGTCAGGGTAACTTCGGAAGTGTTGATGGCGACGCTCCTGCGGCCATGAGATACACGGAAGTCAGGATGTCACGCATCTGCCAGGCGATGCTGGAGGACATCGACAGGGACACTGTCAATTTTACTCCGAACTACGACAATTCGCAGGAGGAGCCAACAGTTTTACCTGCGAGGTTTCCAACCCTGCTGGTCAATGGATCCCAGGGCATAGCCGTGGGTATGGCCACAAGTATTCCTCCGCATAATCTGACAGAGACGATAAACGCCACGATTTACCTGGTGAGGAACCCGGAATGTTCAATATCTGACCTGATGAGACACATTCAGGGTCCTGATTTTCCCACCTGTGGTTTCATTCAGGGACGTCAGGGGATCAGGGACGCCTATCACACCGGTCGTGGTAGCGTCAGGATGCGGGCCCGCACAGAAATAGAGGACGCCGGCAAGGGTTACCAGAGGATAGTGGTCACTGAACTGCCATATACCGTTAACAAGGCCCGTCTTGTAGAAAATGTGGCAGATCTGGTCAAAGACAAGAAGATAGCAGGGATCCGCGATATCAGGGACGAATCGGACCGGCAGGGAATGAGGGTGGTCTTTGAACTCAAACGTGATGAAAACCCTGAAGTCGTAGTAAACCAGCTGTTCAAGCACACTCAACTCCAGACCAATTTCAACATACAGTTACTATGCGTGGATAATGGTCGCCCACGGACGCTCAATCTCAAGGAATTACTCCACGGTTTCATTGATTTCCGTATCGAGGTTGTAACCCGCAGGACGAGGTTTGAACTGGCTCGAGCGCGAGAACGCGCCCATATACTCAAGGGCCTTAAAATAGCGCTGGACAACCTGGATGCCGTAATCAGGACCATACGGGAGGCTGCGAATCCCACAGAGGCCCGCGAGTCTCTCATGAAAAATTTCGGTCTGTCGCAGATCCAGGCTCAGGCCATACTCGAAATGCGACTTCAGAGACTAACGGGACTTGAAAGGGACAAGATCCTTCAGGAACTGAAAGATATCCTGGCAAAGATAGCCGAACTCGAGGGCATACTGGCGTCTGAGGCCAAGGTAATGGACATCATAGTCGCGGAGCTTGAGGGCGTGCGTGAGCAGTTCGGTGACGCCAGGCGAACGGAAATTGTAGACTCCAGTTTTGAGCCTCAGGAGGAGGATCTTATCCCGAGGGAAGATATGGTGGTCACGTTTTCCAACAAGGGCTATGTCAAACGTGCGCAGGCCAGCATGTACAAATCCCAGAAGCCTGGGGGTAAGGGCCGGATTGGGGCGAGGACTGCCAGCGAGGATGTTGTAAACCAGATCCTGTACTGTTCGTCACATGATGTTCTCTTGTGCTTTTCGAACCGTGGCAGGGTGCATTGGATAAGAGTATACCAGATTCCTGAAGAGGGTCCGTATAGCAGGGGACGCGCCATCATAAACCTGCTCAAGCTGGAGGAGGCCGAGACAATCCGTAAAATTCTGCCTGTTCAGGAGCTTAGCGCTGATGGCTATGTTGTGATGGTTTCCAGGAAAGGCAAGATAAAGAAGACATCAAAAGAGGAGTTTTCACGTCCGAGGTCGAGTGGTCTGATAGCGCTGACCATTGATCCGGATGATGAGCTGATCGATGTAAATTTCACGACAGGTTCAGACCACATACTTCTGGCGAGTCGAAAAGGCAAGGCCATACGCTTCCATGAAGAACAGATAAGGTCCATGGGAAGGCAGGCCAGAGGGGTTTCAGGCATCAACCTCAAAGAAGACGACGCTGTTATCGCGATGGAGGTAATAGCCAACGAAAATGCCACATTGCTCACCATAACGACCAATGGTTTCGGGAAGAGGACTCATCTCAGGGAGTATTCCGAGCAGAACCGAGCGGGTCAGGGTGTTATCACTATCCGGGTCAATGACAAAATAGGGGACGTTGTAGGTGTAAAGATGGTTGAGGACTCGGATCATCTGCTCATAGTGACATCTGTTGGCAAGATAATCCGGTTACGCATGTCTGAGATCTCGGTGATAGGACGCAACACAAAGGGCAGAATCCTGGTTCGGATGGACCCTTCTGAAAATGTGGTTGATGTCACCAGAGCTGATCCAACTGACGAAACTCAGGAAGAAGAGGAAGTTACCGAAAACTTATGAAACCAGGTTTTGTGAAATCGAGTCTGAGGCAGGCGTTTGCAATCATCACGATTGTATTAGTTTCATGGTCTGCTGTTTTTTCGGAACAAAAGGCCCTGGACAAGGTTTCGCTGATTCCGCAATGGACACCTCAGGCTCAGTTTGCCGGGTACATGGTTGCGCTGGAAAAAGGGTTTTACAGGGATGAAGGTATCGATCTGACTCTGCTGGAAGGCGGTCCGGGTAAAGAGCCTTTTGGGATACTGACGACCGGAAAAGCGACCTTTTGCACGGATTGGCTGACCAACGCGATACGTCAGCGCGCCATAGGCCAACCAATAGTTGAACTAGCCCAGATTGTTCAAAAATCTGCGCTGGTTCTTGTCGCCAGGAAGGACAGCGGTATATTGAAGCCCGAGGATTTTGAAGGCAAAAAGGTAGGGCTGTGGGAGGGTCACTTTTACCTTCAGCCAATGCTTTTTTTCAAGAAATTCGGGGTCAATGTAGAGGTGATACCCAACTATACATCTGTCGGGCTTTTCCTGAAGGGGGCTTTGGACGCCATTTCGGTCATGTATTACAACGAATACCATACCCTTATCCAGAATGGCATCAATCATGATGAGCTATCGACATTTGTCATGAGCGATTACGGCTTCAATTTCCCGGAAGATGGTCTGTTTACTCTTGAATCAACCTACACAAAAAACCCGGACCTGTGTAAACGTTTCGTAAGGGCTTCGCTTAAGGGATGGCAATACGCCTCTGACCATCAGGATGAGGCTCTTGAGATAGTCATGAAACATGTTACCCGGGCCAACACTCCCTCAAACAGGCCTCATCAAAAGTGGATGCTGGGTAAAATGAAAGAGCTTATAAAGGCGGAATCGGCAAACATTCAGATGGGACAACTCAATGAAGAAGATTTCCAAAGGGTAGCCAAGGTCATGCTGGATTATAAAATGATCAGCGAGATACCCTCCTATGATGAATTTTACAGGGGAGTGCGTTGAAAACCCGAATATGGAATCACATAATCTTCAAGCTCGCTCTAATGGTCATTGCGGCGAGTTCCGTGGTTTTCGGTTTTGTATTGGCCTATAGTTACACATTTTCAAGAGAGATTATTCTCCGGGACGCCGAACGACGCGCGCGTTATTTGTCTCTGTCGGTAGCCAGACGAATAGAACAGGAATTCAGGGCAGTTGAAAAGGCCCCGCTGGGTCTGAAGGCCTTTCTGGAGACTCCTTCCTCCGATTTCAAAAACCTTGACAACATGATCATGAGGGCGGTGAAGGATCACCCTGAGGTATTCGGCATAGCAGTGGCCTTTGAGGAGTGGGGTTATGACAATGAAACTCCACTATACTGTTCCTACTACTACAGGAAGGACGGCAAACTGGTTTATGAGGGACTTTCGCCTGAGACGGAGGATTACCTGCGACTTGACTGGTATCACATTCCCAAGATTCTCAACAAGCCTACCTGGATAGAGCCTTATCACGACGATTCGGCTGGTGGGGTTGTCATGACCTCGTACTCCATGCCTTTTTACTTCATAAATCCGGATGGCACTCAGGGGGCCTTCCGCGGAGTGGTTGTGGCAGACATCTCTCTGAAAGGTCTCAGCGAACTGGTTTCTTCCATAACGACGGTCCGGGATTCCCAATTTTTCATAATTTCAGATTCGGGAAGGTTTGTTACTCATCACCGGCCTGAGTTCATAATGAGGGAGACGCTTTTCAGTCTGGCGGAGCATCACAATGACACGAAACTTCGGGAACTGGGTCGTGCGATGTTGAAGGATGGATCAGGCCTGACATTTATAGAGCATAGCCCCATGTTTCCGAATGGAGCCGTATTGGCGCACGCTCAAATACCATCTCCAAAATGGTCCCTTGCAGCGGCTTATTCAAAGGATGCGCTACTCGAGGATATTCACGGATTGCATCGGGAGACCCTGGTCCTGTCAATTGTCGGCATTCTGATGATGCTTGTCCCGAGCTATCTGGTGGCAAGATCCATAGCCAAACCTCTCAGGACGATGGCCGCCGCGGCCAGAAAGATTAAACAGGGAGACCTTGATATTGACCTCAGTGACGTGAAAGTGAAAGACGAGGTGGGTGAACTTGCCGAATCCCTGACTGAGATGAGCCGTGGCCTAAAGGAACGGGACTTTATCAGGGACACATTTGGGCGATATTTGACCAAAGAGGTTGTCAGTAGCATTCTGGAATCCAAGGATGGGCTTAAACTTGGAGGCGAACAACGGGAAATATCGGTCATGATGTCAGACCTCAGGGGATTCACGGCTCTGACGTCCAACATGCCCCCGGAGGATGTAATCAAGTTTCTTAACCGTTATCTGGGGAGCATGATCGAGATTCTCATAGAATACAGGGGAACCATAGACGAGATAATAGGTGACGGTATACTTGCATTCTTTGGAGCGCCGCAGGACCTGGATGATCATCCTTCCAGAGCCGTGGCCTGCGCCCTCAGAATGCAGAACGCAATGGAACACATTAACGCATTGAATGAAGCTGACGGTCTACCCCACCTTGAGATGGGAGTCGCCATCAACACCGGTAGCGTAGTTGTGGGTAATATTGGTTCAGAGAAACGATCCAAATACGGAGCAGTAGGGGCTCAGGTCAATTTCACCGGACGTATGGAATCCTTCACCACCGGCGGTCAGGTTCTCGTAAGTCAATCTACGTATGAAAAGCTTGCCGGAAAACTTGACATCAAGGCGGAACTCAGCGTTGAGATGAAAGGGGTAGTAGGCAAGGTTAATCTCTATGAGGTAACTGGAATTAACGGCCCACATGAGGTAAAGCTCAGCAACAAATGCTACAAGTTCAAGGATCTTGACAATCCGCTGGGTGTAAGTTTTTACGGCATGGATTCCAAGATAATAGACGAAAAAATGAGGCAGGGGGCCTTGGTGCAACTTTCTCCGACCAGCGCCGTGATGAAAACCTCGGATGATGTAGGCCAGTGGGAAGATCTTCGAATGAATTTGAGCGGTCCTGGGTATGAAGGTTTTGGGGAAATGTACGGGAAGGTAATTTCGATTGACGAAACAGACGGACTTCGTTTAGCCATGATACGTTTTACATCAGTGGCCCCACAGATCTACAAGGCTTTCAGGGAAGCGCTTGGATGAGTTATTGCAAAGGCATGCTTGTGATTTGTTGAGAACTGTTCGATATGATTGACAAACCTGTTTATTCTTTCAAAAGAGAGGACTTGTGGAATGAGGAAATCGGTAGTCATCAGCTTTTTGTTAATTCTTGCAATGGGATCAACCGTATGTTTCGCTGACCTTGCGATACCTAACCTGGTTGGAACCTGGACGGTCAAAGCGGAAGGTGGAGTCATCCTGAAGGGGGCTGAATCAGGACCCAACACGCATCATAAGGGTGAATTCAGTACTCTGGAAGCGGAGGTTGTCGTTACCAAACAGCAGGGACGTGTATTACACGGGGTGTTCAAATCAGCAAGGGCCACGGAGAATTTTGTGGCTGTAATAGGACACGACAACGAGACCATTTATTATGCTGATTCGGATGGATTCCTTGAGGGCATCATAGAAGACAGGGATACCATTGAAATGGTGTACAGGCACGTGACAGATAAGGACATAGTTGTAGGTGTGGGGTTGTGGACCAGGAAAAAATAACCGGGTGATCGTGCGCTCTGCCCGATAGATGATTGAAAATGAAACGAAGGCGCTCAAGTTTCTATTCACTTCATGAGCTGAATGGAATGAGCGTCTTTTTTTTGTGTGAACAGCAGCCGGTTTTAAAAAAATCATCAATTGATATTGACCATAGGGGATGGCCAGCTTCAGATTTCGGGATCCCGAATGGCGACACTTGGTTAATGCAAGGTCATTAAAAAATAGTATTTACAAAGAATTGAATTGAAATTTTGATCTGAATTATATATTTATGATAGTGATCCTATGATTCCCATACATGATTAGTGTGAATAGTTGTGGAACAAATATTCAGACAGGAAGTTACTGATCGTCTCAACACCCCGGACCGTCTTGATGAGCTGTTGAAGATCACGTCGCCTCGTAGCTGGATTGGATTGTTGTCAGTGTCTCTGGTTGTTCTGACAGCGTTAGCCTGGGGAATTTTCGGAACAATCCCGACCAAGGTGGATGGATTCGGAATATTCATAGACTCGGAGGGCTTGCGTCCTGTTGTTGCGATGGGCTCGGGAAGGCTCAGATCAATTAATGTGAAGGTCGGTGAAATTGTGGAAGTTGGTCAGCTGGTAGCTACCATGACCAATCCTGATGTCAGGACTCAACTGGACAATCAGAAAAACATCCTGTCCGCCATGGAAACGGAATATGCCAAGGAAAAAGAATTAATAGACAAGGAAGCGGACTCCAGGCGTCGCGTCCTCTCTGCTCAGAGAGATAACATCAACAGTTCGATCAGGATTCAGGAAAGCAAGGCCAAGTGGCTTCAGGACAGGCTAAACGCGTATGAGGAGCTTTTCGAACAGGGCTACGTGCTGAAACAGAATGTGGTGCAGACTAGACTTGATTTGGACAACACGATGCTTGAAGCAGAGAAACTCAGGAATGAACTCGGCAATAATCAGCTTCAGGAAGTCGAACTTCAGGAAAGTGTCCAGCAGAGAATTTTCAAACAGAGATTTGACATTGAGCAGGTCAAGGGTAAAATTGATTTACTCGAACAGCAACTAACCGAATCAACACAGGTATTCAGCCCCATCAAGGGCACGGTAGTGTCGCTGGAGGCCATGGAGGAATCCATGCTCCAGGCCGGAATGACAATTGTGAATGTCGAGCCTCTTGATTCCAATCTGAGCGTTTTTATGAGTGTATCCGCCATGAAGGGCAAAAAGATATTGTCTGGCATGACGGCTGAAATAACCCCTTCAACTGTGAAGAGGGAAGAATATGGCTACATACTGGGAACCGTTGAGAGCATAAGCGAGTTTCCGATAACCGCTGAAAGCCTGATGCGACTTTTCAACAACAAGAGTTTTGTTGAAGATGCAATAAGGCTAGGTCCGTTAACATCCGTCCAGATAAATCTTCAAAAAGACGAGTCAACGCGAAGTGGTTTCAAATGGTCGAG
>CAZIVV010000090.1:0-6896 GCA_964542775.1 uncultured Desulfomonile sp. | reverse complement strand
GCTGAATCGCGAGCCTTTATCAATTTTTCGGAAGATTTGATCTTGGCCCAGTTGTCTATGACTTCTTGAGAGTTGCTTACTTTGACGTCTCCAAAGACGTGGGGATGGCGTGAGGTCATCTTGGCTATAACTCCCTCGATAACCTCGGTGACGCTGCAAATACCTTTTTGTTGAAACATGTAGGCTATGAAGGTAACCAGGAAGATCAGGTCTCCGGCTTCATCAGCCATGGCCTCTGCGTCGTTTTGAAAAACTGCGTGAACCAGTTCGTGATATTCTTCCAGGATATAAGGGTGGAAACTTTCGACCGTCTGCTTCCTGTCCCAAGGGCAGCCATTCTCGGATCTGAGCTGTTCAATCATGTCAAGCATTCGCATAAACGCCATACTTGGCGAATTCTCTCTCGGCAAATCAGTCATAACACGGGTCTCGCTTTATTTTGTTAAAGGTTTCTGATTCCAGCATTTCACATTTATCATGTTTTGATTTATTATATATACCAACGGGATTAATCTGACCAGTTCATGGCTGACAGGTTCCCCGGGAGTGAGGCAAGGACGTGTTATTACACGGAGGCTGATTGGTATCAAACAACACAGTTGGCGGCGAGGGATTGCCCCGTCGTGTGAGTTTTGATGACATTGGCGCTTTTCAGGCGCTGGTTGGTGATCTCAACAAGAACATCAAACATATTGAAAAATGTCTTAGTGTCGATATTTCCACAAAAGGGAATTGTGTCAGCATATTTGGGGAAACAGCTCGCAGTGAAATAGCCGAAAAACTCCTCAAACAGCTCTATTCTCTTGCCAGGGAAGCCTATCCCATACACCCGGCGGACATTGATCAGGGTATACGAAGTCTGCTGAAGGATCCATCGGCCAAGCTCAAGGATCTTTTCAGGGAGACAGTCTTCACCTCAATTGGAAAGAAACCGATCACACCCAAGACCTGGACTCAGAAGTCTTACGTTCAGGCAATACAGACCAAGGACATAGTTTTCGGCATCGGTCCAGCAGGAACAGGCAAGACTTATCTTGCAATGGCAATGGCGATGGCATCCGTCACAAAGAAGCAGATGCGAAGAATCATACTTACCAGGCCTGCTGTAGAGGCCGGGGAGAGACTTGGTTTTCTGCCCGGAGACCTCTATGAAAAAGTTAATCCTTACTTGAGACCTCTCTATGACGCTCTGCACGACATGATTGACCTTGACAAAGCGTCAAGAATGATCGAAAGAGGTGACATAGAGGTGGCTCCACTCGGTTTCATGAGGGGTCGCACTCTGAATGACTCGTTTGTGATTCTCGACGAAGCTCAAAACACTACCTCTGAGCAGATGAAGATGTTTTTGACAAGGTTGGGTTATTCTTCCAAGGCGGTAGTAACAGGGGATATAACCCAGATAGATCTTCCTGAGGGTGTCAAGTCGGGTCTGGTGGAAGCAAAGGACATATTGAGAGAGATCGAGGGCATCTCATTCATTCTGTTCAGTGAACAGGACGTAGTTCGTCATCCATTGGTTCAGGAGATAATCAAGGCCTACGAGAAGATGGGTAACGGTTCCCGAGGCCGGAGATAGACACAGAACATGCCCGAATCTGGTGACAAGAGCAAGGGGCAACCAAAAACAAGCTCCTCGGATAAATTGAGGGATCGTCTGGGCTTGGCCAAAAAAGAGGCTGCCCGAAGGCTTCCCGCATGGGTATACAAGTTTACGGACGACAAGTGGCGCCTTAGGGCCATCCTTATCGGCACCTCCATTGTCGCAGCTCTCATGATGGCCCCCAAGTCTTATCATGTAGGGTCTCTGGTTGTAGGTGAACCATCCCAGGAAACAATCATATCTCCGATAACATTCAAGGTCATTGACGAGGCGGCTACCAACAAAAACAGGGATGAGGTTCTCAGGTCAGCTCCGCCGGTCTACGATTTTGATGAAGAAATGATTCATGATGTGCAGGCGAGAATAACCAGCGCCTTCAATTTCATGAAAGAATACCTTGCCGCTGAGGATCAGAATCGTTTCATTGCTGATGAGCAACTTACGGATTCTAAACCTCCGGCGGACACAAAGACCGCTGCAGCCAAGACCTTCCAACCCCTCGATGAGAACGCGCAGAAAGCCCGATTCGAGTCTCTGCTTGGCACAAACGTGTCACCGGTCTGCTTCCAGGCCCTCAAGTCAGCCAGCTTTAATGCAAAGGCCGAGCGGGATCTTAGGTCTCTTATTGTTCCAATGCTGCTCAGGGGTGTTGTGCTGAGTAGAGAGCTGGTTACCCGAGACGCCAGACAGGGCATACTGATAAAGACCAAATCCAAAGAAAAGCTCGAACCTCTTAAGGACCTTACGACCATATATGATCTCAAGGAAGCCGTAGATCTTATAAACGCAGAGGAAATTGATCCGTCCGATGATCCTGTCCTGTCCCAGGCAATAAGAAAAATTGCCACCGATCTGATTAATGTCAACCTTACTTACAATCGTGAAAAAACGTCTGCGCTACGTCAGGAAGCTCTAGCCTCCGTGAAACCCGTCTTTTTTCAGGTTGTCAAGGGAGAACAGATTCTCAAGGACGGAGAACCCATAAACGAGAGTCACATCAGAAAGCTGGATGGCCTTCGAAAAGCTCACCCTGCTTACAGCACCTATGTGATTGTGGCCGGTTTTTCGTTGCTCCTGATAATTCTTACTCGAGTGTGTTTCTATTTCTCCCAGACTTACCTCGGGCGCTCCCGGGATGCGATCAAGGACGCATTGTTGTTTAGTATACTGATTATTGGCGTAATTCTTATCGAAAAATTTGTCGCCTCGGTGTCCGCTCTCTTTGCTTCAGCAACAAGCACTGTCAATGCGCGCTCAATTCTGTTTGCCGCCCCTGTGGCTACAGCCCCAATGCTGGCTTCATTGCTGGTGGACCCAAAAATTGCCTTCATTCTCTCTGCGCTGACATCTATTGTGGCGACAATATCCGTCGAAGGAGACATATACCTTTTCTGTTTTTACCTGATATCGGGAATAGTTGGTCTTCACGGCGTCAGTAAGGTGACTGAGAGAACCCATGTGCTCCGGGCTGGACTAGTGGTGGGGCTTGTCAACATGATGTCGATTCTTGGCATAAAGATGGCGCTCGGGAATATGAACTCGGTTCAGGACGCTTATGAAATAGGTCTGGGTTTTTTGGGCGGAGTTGTCTCCGGGCTTTTGGTCTCTGGTCTCTCCCCGTTGCTGGAACCACTTGGGTATACTACTAACATCAAACTTCTCGAAATAGCGAATCTGAACCATCCTCTTCTCAAGAGAATGGCCCTGGAGGCTCCAGGCACATACCATCATTCAATGGTAGTGGGAAATCTGGCTGAGGCCGCTGCCGAGGCGATAGGCGCTAATCCTTTGCTTGCACGGGTCGGCGCGCTTTATCATGACATTGGAAAGATAAGTAAAACAACCAAGCCAACATATTTCATTGAAAATCAGGTCAGAGGCATCAATCCGCACGATAGGCTCGAGCCTACCATGAGCGCCCTCATACTCGTTTCTCATGTAAAAAACGGCGTAGAAAAAGCGAAGGAGCACAGGTTGAGCGCTCCTATTGTTGATATAATCCAGCAACATCATGGAACGAGTCTTATAAAGTTTTTCTACAACAAGGCCGTTGAACGTTCAGAGAAAACTCATAGTGTCGTAACTCAGGAGAAATACAGGTATCCAGGGCCTTTGCCGCAAACAAAGGAGTCAGCCCTGGTTATGCTCGCCGATGTAGCCGAGGCTGCCACCAGGACCCTGAGTGACCCAAGCCCATCCAATATCCAGAAAAAGGTCCAGTCTCTGGTGATGGGGCTTTTTAATGATGGCCAGCTTGATCAGTCCACTCTTACACTTAAAGACATCAATGCTGTAATCAAGTCCCTGGTCAGGTCCCTCCAGGGAATTCTTCATTCAAGAATAGATTATCCCGAACAAAATAACGCCCAGGAAAAACAAAATGGAAGTGCTAATCGACAATCAACAGACATCCCTGGAACTGGATTTGCAAAAATTGCAGAAGCAAATGGAGTTGGCGCTAAAAGAGCTGGAATGCAATGAATCTACCAAAGTTTCGGCCATCATAGTGGATTCTGAAAGAATGTCGGAACTCAATCTCAGATACAGGGGGAAAGAAGGTCCTACTAACGTTCTGTCTTTTTCGCAGGCGGAAGCCAAACAGGTGTCAGCAGACCCGCTCATGCTGGGCGATGTCGTTATATGCGCCCAGAGGGTTATCGATGACGCCACTCAGCTTGATTATTCCAACGAGGAAATGGCCCTGTATCTTGCAATACACGGAATACTCCATCTGGTCGGGTATTCTCACGACTCACCCCTGGAAGCTTCAGAAATGGAAGTAAAAGTAGAATCCATTTTCCACAAACTAGTTGATACGCCTGCCTGATGTTGAAGTCTTGTTCCTCAACAATACTTAAAGTCATTTATAATAAGATTGCTTCTACTGACTGTTACTAAAAACAAAAATGAAGACATTGTGTTTAATAGGGTTGTGATTTCAGGCTCTTGGAGCAACGCTGGATTCGTAAAAACTTGACCATCGTGTTTACTTGGGTATAAGATTTTGTTTGGAGAGAGGGTGACTTCAAAATTGAGGTCGATCCTGTGAAGCTCTTTTTATATTTTTTTGTGATTCTGGCATTGCTATCGGGCTGTGCGTCCAGTTTGGGCAGGGTGGTATCAGACGAAAAGAAGCTCAACACGAAACAGTCGAAGTTAACTGACGGGGCTGAAGCGGCCTCTAAACAGAAAACATCAAGGACAAATGTAGCAGAGAATGCTACCAGCCATGTTAATGAAACCATGGCCACAGATCAGCTTGATCAGCTATAACGTTACAGACCACATTATCAATTTGGAAGGATATGAGAAAACCTAAAACCAGACAGGTTATGCTATCCGGAGCGCAACTCCTCGCTCAGGGCGACATAATCACCATGATGGATCAGGAAGTTCCCGTCAAATGCAGGGTACTTTCATGCGTAGGTGACAATCAGGGAAAGTGCCTGGCTACAGTTGAAATACTTGACGGGCCTAAAAAAGGTGAGAGAATAAGCGCGTCGCTGAGGGTAGGTGAAAAGACGCCGTAACACATCAGTTGGACGATAGTATAAAGAAGGGCTTGAACTAATTAATATTTCAAGCCCTTTTTGTTTGGCAAGTTAAGCGATTCCCGCTACACCGGACTCGGCAAACGCTTTTGAAGCGTTGGCCAGCATTGTAATATGTTCCATCTCAGCCCGGATCAATTTATCTACTTCACCCTTACCAGCTGGATCAGGTAATAGTTCCTTCATACCAACGAAGAATGCTACAGAATCTTTTTCAAACTGAATCGCCATATCCAGCACTTCGGCAGGGGTCTTGATCTTTTCAAGTCTTGACTGGGCTACTTCTACAGTAAATATGTGGGTGTCTGCGGTCGCCTGAAGATAACTTTCAGCTAGTCCTTCTGGATCCCATACTATGTTTGAGAGGTCTGAATCCGGCAATGTAGAGCGAAGACTCTTGAAAGCTTCCACATGACCAGCTTCCATAGCCGACAAATCACTGAACAAAGTTTTTGCAGCCGGATCTGTGGCCATTTCAGCCGCTCCACTATAGAAGGTCTTGCCATTTTCTTCGATACGAACCGCCATCGCAAAAACATCATCCGCTGTTCCGAATACAAACATTTTTATAGCCTCCTGGGTATTAAAACGAACGATTCAATCTCATTAGCATCTATAAATATTTAAAGCGCACAAGCCACAAAAGCAAGATGGGATAAGCCTCTCGCTAGTTCTTTGGTCAGTGTTCCGCCGGATTTTTATACCTTACATTTTATAAGGGCCTGTAAACATTAAGTCCAATTTTTTCATGTCTCGAAGGGGCAAGCTGATTTCCACCAGTCGATGCGATTATGATATTCTTGCCAGACTTGGAAGGGCCTACCTCTGTCGCAAGGTCCACAAACATGGTCAAAGTGTCTTTTTCGACAATCATCCTGACGTTTTTGAAAGTGTCTTTTCCACCTTTTTTCAGTACCTTGGGGTCTATCTCTCTATAAACTGTCATTCCAATGCGCTCCTCACGTCCGGGTATTGTCTTGTTTCCCTCCGTGGTTGCGACAATGTTGTTTCTCCCTGATTTGGAAGGCCCTAGATCCTGCGACAAATCCACAATAATGGTGAGAATGTTCTTTTCAATGTGGAGTTCAACGTTTTTCATACGGGAAACAGAAAGTTTGGTTGTTTTCTGTGTAGTTTCCTTGCGCGTATTCTCCCTTTTCGTTTTTGGTTGGGCGCCGGTTTCAGTATCAATAGTGTCAAGCTGTTTGCCAACAGGCCACGGAATTTCAGCGCATGACTCGCTGATCAACAACTGTTCTTGCGCTGGATCCAGGTTCATTAACTGCGCCAGGTCATCTTCTGAAATCAGGTTTGCTGATCTGGCCTCCCTGTCAATTTTCAGGCGCGCCTTCTCAAGGAAAGTGTTTTTGTTTTCCCTCATGTTTTTCATGGCCCATCTCAGGAAAGATCGCGCTTTGGAAAAGTCACTGAAGGCCTGTTCAAAATGATGAATTAATTCCATCAGTGGAACTATAATATTGGTATCTATAAATCCCGTGGATGGGTCTGTTATCAGGCTAGACCATCTGTCCGGAGTTTTTTCGCCCAACTGCCTGTAAAAACGATTAAAATCATCCGAACTCAGGACAAATTCAAAGCCTTCACTGCTCTTGAGTTTGTACGGGGATGAACTGGAATCTATCAGTTCCACAACCATGCCAGGTTGTGAACCAAGGAATTGCTCGTACTTTTGTGGCATTAACTGAAACCCTTTTTACCGAAAATCCGAATATTACAACATT
>CAZIVV010000089.1:0-3756 GCA_964542775.1 uncultured Desulfomonile sp. | reverse complement strand
AACATATCCTCTGAGGTCGCTATTTCGTTGATGTCCCAGTATTCACCAATGTATGACGCAGTAAAGTATCCTGAATTAAGACGAAGAATTACCACCTCGGAATATGACAGGATTGTCGATTTATGCTGGGATCTCGGGCTGGAAAATGTTTTCATCCAGGAAATTTCGTCCCAGGATTCCTGCATTCCCGATTTTAGAAACAGAGACCCTTTTGAATGGGATTGACGACTCATAGCGCCTGACCAAATGGAGTTTGAGCATGAAGTCTTTAGCCGGATTCTTTGTCAAAGCAACCTCGCTTTCTATTGTTTTGCTCTTTCTGGGGTGCAGTTCTGAGCCACAAGTGGTTCAGCCACCGCCGCCGGAAGTTACTGTAAGCAAGCCTTTTAAAAAAGTGGTGTTCAGGTACCTGGAGTATGCAGGCACTCTGGCGGCATTCCAGAAAGTCGAGATACGGGCCCGGGTACAAGGCTTCCTGGAAAAAATCAATTTCACTCCTGGGTCGCTGGTCAAGGCTGGAGACCTGTTGTTTGTGATTGATCCCAGACCCTATCAGGCTCGTGTGGACCAAACTCTCGCCACTGTCGAGGCAAAAAAGGCTGCTTTAAACCTGGCTCAGGTAGAATACGAAAAAGCCAGGCAACTGGAATCGAAGGATGCCATCAGCCAGATTAAACTTATCGAGCAGACGGCCAAACGCGATGTGGCGACTGCTGAACTTGCTCAGGCTCAGGCAGACCTGGAAAACTCGAAACTGAACCTGGAATATACTCAGGTCAAATCCCCGATCAGCGGTTCGGTGAACAGAAACCTTGTAGATCTCGGAAACCTTGTGGGCGCGCAGGAAAAGACTCTTTTAACCACCGTAGTTGATGACAAGTCGGTTTATGTATATTTCAGCGCTAGTGAACAGGATTTGATGCCCCTGATCAGAGACCGTGAGAAGGCCCCTGAAAATAGGCCCAAAGTCTTCATGTCACTTTCCGATGAGAAGGATTTTCCTCACGAGGGATACATAGACTATGCCGATTCTGAAATAGATCCATCAACTGGAACTCTTCAGATAAGGGCAGTGTTCAACAACGACAAGGGTCTGTTTGTTCCGGGAATGTTCGTTCGACTGCGAATTCCGGTGCAAAAGCTGGACGCTTTACTTGTCCCTGAGGTGTCGATACAGGCAGGGCAGGCAGGCAAGTTTGTCCTGGTGGTAGGCGACGACAAGATCGTTGAGCAAAGGATAGTAAAGCCCGGCCAGCAGGAAGATCGGATGCGAGTCATCCTTGAAGGTCTGCAGGAAAAAGATTGGGTCATAATCAACGGAATGAGGAGGGCTAGGGCGGGTCAACCTGTCAGAGCCGTTGAAAGCCGGCTCACCGACACGCAGGCTAATAACTCCAAACAGTCAGATATTAACAAGAAATAGCTGAGGCCTAAAATGCTTAGCCGATTCTTTATCGACAGACCAATATTCGCCTCAGTCATTTCCATTTTCATAGTGATTGCGGGCGCCGTATCAATCTTTACTTTACCGATAGCGCAATACCCAGACATTACCCCCCCGATGGTCCAGGTGACCGCCTATTATCCGGGGGCCGATCCCGAGGTGATTGCCGATACCGTTGCTGCGCCTATTGAGCAGGAAGTCAACGGCGTGGAGGGGATGATGTACATGAGCAGTTCCTCTTCAAGCAATGGTCAATACACTCTGAAAATAACGTTTGAGCTGGGAACGGACATCGACATGGCGACTGTCCTGGTCCAGAACAGGGTTCAGAAGGCTACTGCCAAATTGCCGGAGTCGGTACAGCGCCAGGGGGTAAGCTCAAAAAAACAGTCTACCAACATTGTGAATATCATGTGTCTGTATTCCTCTGACGGTAAACTGGACGATCTGTACATCACCAACTATACGACCATCAGGATAAAAGACCAGCTCACCCGTATCAAAGGTGTCGGAGACATTTTCATTGCGCCCGACAAGGAATACGGCATGAGGATCTGGCTGGACCCTGATCGCATGCAACATAACGGGCTGACGACATCGGATGTGCTGGAAGCTCTCAGAGAGCAGAACGTTCAGGTGGCGGCCGGTCAGATAGGCCAACAGCCGGTGCCTGAAGGCCAGGACTATCAACTTACGGTGAGGACGCTGGGACGACTTAGCGAAGTTGAGCAATTTGAGGACATAGTAGTCAAGAGGGGCGAAAGGGGGAGAATTACCAGGATCAAGGATGTGGCCAGGGTTGAGCTTGGGGGCAAGAACTACGACACAATGTCTTTCATGAACGGCATGCCGGCCGCCACCATTATAGTGTACCAGGCCCCGGGGTCAAACGCTCTGGATGTCGCAGAGCGGGTGACAAAGAAAATGAACGAACTCAGGAAAGACTTCCCCGCTGGGCTTGACTACAGGACGGTTTACGATTCTTCCCTGTTTGTGAGGGCCTCCATACACGAAGTCGTCAAAACTCTTTTCGAAGCTTTCGTGCTGGTGTTTGTTGTGGTCTTCATCTTCCTCCAGAACTGGCGGACCACTCTCATCCCATCCATAACCATTCCGGTAGCGCTCGTGGGCACATTCTCGGTCATGGCGCTGCTGGGATTTTCCATAAACATGATTACCCTGCTGGGGCTTGTCCTTGCCATAGGAATTGTGGTTGACGACGCAATTGTAGTTGTGGAAAACGTAGAGCGCAACATGACACAACTGGGTCTCAGCGCCCGTGACGCCACAGTGAAGGCCATGGAAGAGATAACAGGCGCCATCATCGGTATCACGCTGGTCCTCATGGCCGTTTTTGTTCCGGCTTCTTTTCTCGGAGGCATTTCCGGGCAACTCTACAGGCAGTTCTCCCTCACCATAGCGGTCACCACTCTTTTTAGCGCCATAAACGCTCTAACATTGAGCCCGGCCCTTTGCGCCATACTGCTAAAAAAAGAGGACCACGGCCGGAAAAACATCTTTTTCAGAAAATTCAATTCCGTTTTTGACCGGATAACTGAAAGCTACTCAAGGACAGTTACGATGCTTTTACGGAAAATGTCCGTGGCGGTAGTGGCTTTCATCTGTCTGGTAGCGCTGACATACATCGGTTTCATCAGGGTGCCGACCGGTTTTCTGCCCGATGAAGATGACGGACTGCTTCTGGTAAACCTGCAGTTACCTGACGGCGCTTCTTTGGAGAGAACCCAAAAGGTAATGGAAACCGTAGCGGACATCATTAATTCCGTTGGAGGTGTGGAGACATTCACTCTCATGCCCGGTTATTCAATTATAGATGGTGTTGGTCCCAATCTTGGGGGCGGTTTCATATCGCTCAAACCTTGGGACGAGAGACTTCCGAAGGGGCAGACCAGAGACGCCATGATGATGGAGATGGCGAAGAAGTTCTATGGCGTTCAGGAAGCGGCTCTGCTATTCCCGTTCGCCTTGCCTCCGATAAGCGGCTTGGGTGTAAGCAGTGGATTTGACATGCAGGTTCAGGACGCCCTTGGTCTAGGAATTGACAGGCTTGCCGAAGCGACTGACGACCTTGTGCAGGCGGCTGGCGCTCAACCTGCACTGATGAGCGTGAATTCATCTTTCCGAGCTGATACCCCTACCTTGTTCGCCGATGTTGACAGAGTGAAGGCTCTCGATCTGAGAGTGCCCCTAAAGTCTGTTTTTGACACGATGCAGGCCTTTCTCGGTTCGGAATATGTGAATGACTTCAATAAATTCGGAAGAACCTGGCAGGTTCGGGTCCAGGCCGACAG
>CAZIVV010000088.1:0-62796 GCA_964542775.1 uncultured Desulfomonile sp. | reverse complement strand
GATCAATATTTGATAGTCGGGTAGTTCATGTCTCGGACACATGCTTTTATTCTAATATTGTCTGTTTTTCTGATCAGTTCATGTTCCTCCACCAATGGTCTGTCGAAGATAGCAAGTTCGGTACAGCGTGCAGATCTGGGTTCTATCAGCGCATCCAGGGCCGCCAAATCGGCTACACCTTCACCAGAGCCGATTTTGAGGAACTGCGCTGTATCGGATCAGATCACTCAGGCATGTGAGGCTCCAGAAAACGCCTTAAAGATACAGAAAATCAATGGCCCCAAGGTAAAGGATTTCAAGAAACTTATCCGGACTGAACTCCGCTTTCCTCTTCCCACAGGCACTCTGACGTCTGCCTTTGGCTACAGGCGTGGCGCATTTCACAACGGGATTGACATTACGGAGAAGAAGGGCGCTCCGATATTCGCCAGCGCAGACGGTATTGTTTCAGCGTCCGGTTTTTTGAGGGACAGGCGAGGTCTTGGTTTACTTGTGGTTCTGGATCACGGCAACAATGTTTCGACTCACTACGGACACGTTAGTCGAATTCTGGTGAGGCCAGGTCAAAAGGTGTCCAAGGGTGAAAAGATTGCGTTAGTCGGTTCTACTGGTCGCTCGACTTGTCCGCACCTTCATTTCGAGGTCAAGATCGGTCCGCGTTTTTATGACCCCATTACATGCTTTGCCTCTTCACAACTAAAAAATGTCCGTGTTGCCGACAGCTTCTATCACACTCCTAAAGGGCGGACCACTCCTACTCGCAACAGGTTTGCGCAAGCTAATCACGATTGACAAATTGCGCTGAATTTGTCGGAAAAAAGGCTGCGTGTGAAAATTGCGCGGGAACATCCCAAAAAGTTGTTGAAAATATATTAATATCGAATTAAACCTCAGCTCTAATGATATTTTTGAGAGCGAGGAAGCCCAACATGAAACGCTCACTCAGTATGATATGCCTCGTCGTGTGTGTTCTCTGTGCCCCGTCAATTCTGCTGGGGCAGACCGTCACTCAACAGGCCCCACTTTCTGGTGGGCCGGCGACGTTTAATCCGAATGCTTCTCCAACCTTGCCACCGGCTACGCCACAGGGGGCGTTAGCTCCGACAAATAGCGCTCCTCAGGGCGCTGCTTCGGCTAATTGGCCTCAGTACCAGTATTCTCAGCACAATAATCCGTTTTATGACGGAGGAACACCGGGTGGTATGGTTTCCGATACTATAGACTGGTTTATGGCTCTTCCTTCAAACCTGATGGACAGAATGTCGGAATTCGTGGACACGAGGTTTTTCCCACAGAAACCGGCTACCAGCGGAGGAGCCTCTCCTGGAACGGCTAATTCGGCTCCAGCTCCGGTGACCCTGCCGCCGGCGACGGCGTACACTCCAGGCTCAAACTGATCTGGAAGGTCTACGACGGATGCAGTCGATCGACTCTGAAAAGCAGTTTGAACAAGCCCGAAAACTGATGGTCACAAGCCAGTTGATGGCCCGTGGAATATCCAACCCAAAAGTCCTTGCCGCCATGGGCGAAATCCCACGCCATGTTTTCGTGCCAGCCGAGATGCGGGCCTACGCCTATGATGACAATCCACTGTCCATAGGACAGGGTCAAACTATAAGCCAGCCTTACATGGTGGCGATCATGACCGAACTACTAGAACTTACGGGGATGGAACGGGCGCTGGAAATAGGTACTGGCAGCGGTTATCAGACCGCCATCCTGATGAAGCTGTGCAAGACAGTATACACTGTGGAGCGTATAGAGGCCCTGTCTCAGGTGGCGCAGGAGCATATAGCGATGCTGGGCATGTCGAACGCCTTTTTCAGGGTTGGCGACGGTTCCCTTGGGTGGCCGGAAATGGCGCCGTTTGATGCAATAGTGGTTACCGCTGGTTGCCCTGAAGCGCCTGAAACGCTATGCGACCAGCTTGCAGACAACGGTCGGCTGGTGATTCCTGTGGGTGACAGATTTTCCCAGATACTAAAGAAAATAACCAGATCTGGGAACACTCTCAAAACCAGAAACTATACAGCCTGTAGATTCGTCGATCTCATCGGCCGGTATGGATGGTCGGAATAACAGAATAAATCATGTAAGCGCCGCTTCTCAGATCCTGATAAATCTCACCCGGACCTATCTTCAGATTCTCATGGGACAATAGCCAAGTGCAGCCACGGTTTGGTAAAATGATCATAGACCTGTTCATCTGTCTGGTTGCGCTGGCATTGGTGAGCGGCTGTCCTCGCAGGTCCGAGTTCAGGAATCAGGATGTCCTTGAGGCGCCCAATCTCAATTCTTCAGTTCCGGCCAAAGGCAGCTATCATCTGGTGACACGGGATGAAAGCCTGTCCAGGATCGCAAGAAGACATGGCTCGTCCGTTCAGGTCCTCGCAGAGGTCAACAACCTCAAGCCACCCTATGTCATCAGGGACGGGCAAAAGCTTTTTGTGCCAAACGATAGCTTGGAACCGAAAAGTGAAAAAACGCAGAGCCCGGTTCAGGTTGCTGAAGAAGCCGTTGTTGACAGATCAAAACTGGTTTGGCCGGTAAAGGGGGCATTATTGTCGGAATTCGGGGTTCGAGAGGGAGCCCAGCACAATGGAATCACTATCAAGGCTCCTGAGGGCGCGCCGGTTGTAGCTGCGGAAAACGGTATAATAGGTTATGTTGGATCAATACCGGGTTACGGAAATGTTATACTGATTGAGCATCCTGAACATCCGGACAAACTGGTTACAGTCTATGCGCACCTCAAGGAGACACGGGCCACAAATGGTCGCAGGATAGGCAGGGCCGAGCCCATTGGCTCCGTCGGAACAACTGGTAGGGCTGACGCCCCATCCCTGTATTTTGAAGTCAGAAGCAAATCGAAACCAAGGAACCCTCTTTTTTTCCTCGATAGACCCAAAGAGTCCTGATGGTGGTCAAGAATTGTTAGATGGAGATAGTTATAAGATGTCTGAAAGATATTCTGCAAATTTAGGGAGCTTATCAATAAATGGACCTTTTACCATTCCATCAGGCATAGTCACCACCGTTCCGGAGGTCCTGGCTCGCCTGGCAAGGGATATCCCCAGCCTCGGCTTTCTCACCACCAAAACAATTAGTCTGGAACCGCGCTCGGGGTATCGTGAGCCTGTAATTCACGAATATCATCCAGGTTGTTTTGTCAACGCTGTAGGTCTGGCCAATCCAGGCGCTCAGGCATTTCTGGAATCGATGAAGCCGCTCAAACCTCTCTATGAAAACAAACCATTGGTAGTTTCCATTATGGGAGTCGATCCGGAGGAATTTCTGCAGTGCGCAAAGATCCTTGAACCTATAGCCGATGCATTTGAACTCAACCTTTCATGTCCTCATGTAAAAGGAGCCGGACAGGCTATAGGCTCAGACCCAGAAATGGTAAAAGCCATTATAGGTTCTATAAGGCAAATGGTCAAAAGACCGCTGATTCCAAAGCTTTCTCCTAACCTGTCCAATTTTCATGAGATTGTTGCGCTTTGTGAGCGGGAAGGGGCTGATGGACTCAGTCTGATCAATACGGTTGGACCCGGAACTGCGGTAGACCTTGACGGGGTTCCGGTATTATCCAACATAAATGGAGGACTTTCAGGTTCAGCCATAAAGCCTTTGGGGCTGAAGCTTGTCCGGGAAGCTTCAGCGATCATTAAGGTACCAATAGTAGCCTCAGGAGGAATATCAACTCCGGAAGATATCGCGGCCTACAGGAAAGCAGGGGCTTCGTTGTTCGGGATAGGCTCGTCGCTAGCCATGGTCAGGACCGACAGAATGCCGGCTGTGTTTGATTGGCTTGAGACGGGACTCAAATCAAAACCTGAGCCCAGTAGTATCCCTGAACTGATTCCAGTTAAAAGGAGGACGGATTATTTCAAAGCAAATGTGTCGTCTAATTTACCATTGGCTCCGAATATGTTCGAACTGACCCTGGATCTGGAAGTGGATTGTGAACCTGGCCAATTTTTCTTCATCAGAATCCCCGGAGTGGGGGAAAAGCCTTTCTCTCCAGTCGATTCAAGACCGCTAACGTTTTACGTCAGAGCCGTGGGAATCTTCACCAGGGCTCTTGAAACATTGCGGCCAAATGACGCTGTCCAACTCCGTGGGCCTTACGGCAACGGTTTCCCCTCAGACATCTGTCACGCTCCTCTATTAATGCTGGGTGGCGGGACAGGGGCCGGGCCAATTATAATGGCAGCCAGAAAATGGGAAATACACAATCCAATGGTATATCTGGGATTTTCTTTCGATATTGAAATTGACACCAAGGATATTTGCAGCAGGGCTCACGTCGCAATCGATCCGCCGGGCCGTCCTGGTGAGGTAATAAGGATTCTTAAAAAGGCAATCAACGAGAACTCGGATGCTTTCCTAAACGCAACCGTTTTTTTGTGCGGGCCTCGAGCCATGATGGAAGCCGGGGCCACCGTGATGGCGCAGTTAACCAATTCGGGCAATATATACATGGCACGTGAAGATGTCATGAAATGCGGCATAGGAGTGTGCGGAAGCTGTGGCTCTCCGTCGGGCCTGAGATCCTGCGTAGATGGCCCTGTAATCGCTCTGGAGAGCCTAAGGAGCTAAGTTTATGATCTTTCAGAATTTCCACGTTGAGATTAGCGCTATGTTCGGAATATCGGCATTCCGATTGTAACTGGCATTCCACTAGCTTCGTAAAAAAGACCGTCTGGACTCTATACGGCGGTCGTTATCATCTCAGTGTGTGGAATGGCCATGATTTGTTACTTTTGTGTAAATATGCCAAACAAGCCACAAAGTTGCTACTTGGAAGGCCAGATGGGGGATTTTCGGGACCAGGCTTCGTCGGGGCCTTCCTTTAACCATGTCACCTGATGACATTACCGGACAAGACAGAATATTTAATGTTGACTAAAGTAAACTTTTAATACATACTTCGCCTGATGGTATATACCTGTTCTTCTCTCATGGAACAAGACACGAGGTTTGAATTCCAGAAATAGGTCATCAGGACCAGCTACATGATTCAACCTTTGATTGAGTCCGGACTGGTTGTGGTGGTTACTATAGGACGTCATTGGCACGTAGATTTGAGAGGACTCGGGCTCTTGAGGAGCTAGTGGCGCAATTCCTGACTGGCATCATGACAGCGCGTAACAAAGCAATGTCAGATTCCAATTGTGAGGGGGATAAGTTTGTTCTGAATGCAGTCTCGACAGAGAAGTAATTCAGGACAAATTAACAGTCCAACATACCAAAAAATATGAAGATTACCATGAAGCAAAAGAAACTGTCGTCTGAAGATCGCAAGGCTCAGATACTGACTGTCTCAAAGACTCTGTTTGCAAAATCGGGGTACGCCAACGTTACCCTTGACGCTATTGCAGCTCAGGTTGGGGTAAGTCGACCACGTATTATCCAGCTATTTGGGTCAAAGCGCAATATTTACGAAACAATAGCTGAGATTGCCTACAGTTCTCACCCCATGGAACGTGACCTCGCTGGTCCCATTCGCGCCAAGGACGATTTCGGAGTCTTCAAGGCGTTCGCCGCGCACATACTCAGGCATTCGGTAAGTCGTGAAGACAGGGAAATATTCAAGATTCTGGTTTATGCCAGGATGCGGGAGGACAGTTTTCACCGAGCGCATTTCCAGAAGAAAGACACCCTTATGATTGGTCATCTGGCTGAATATGTTGAACAGAGGATCAGAGAGGGGGCTTTCAGGCAAACAGATTCGCGTGTAATCGTTTTCTGTTATCAGGCAATGGTTGCGAACCTTGTCATCTATCGCAATGTGATGAAGAAAATGGATTTTGTCACGGTTGAAGAATTGAGTGACGAGTGCGCGAGAATTTTTCTTGAAGGAATAAAAGCTCATTAGTCTTACTGCCAAGGAATGCGGCTAGGAGGCCATAATTGGCTCTTAGCCGCATCTTACCTGGTCCAGATTAAAGAATAAGCTTGTTAACTATTAATTCAGTTTATCTCGCTGAACCGGCTTCGTTGGTTTCAGCCTGGCGCCGGAATGTTGATTCTATTATCCCCATCCAGTTGTCCAGGCTTATCCCGCAGTTGAAACAGTCATCAGACCCTTGAGTTGATGAGCATTCTTCAAAAATAGTGTCGTGGTTTACAAGGCATACAGGCCACCCTGGCACATGGCTGCGAGGACCTACGTTCCTGTGAATCCTGTAAACCATGAAGCAGTTCTTGTCACACCTGACCTTGTAACTTCCGCCTGTCAGATCGATTGATAACTCTCTATCAAGAAGGTTTAGCCTCTCGAAAAGTTCAAGGATCTGTTCGAAGGCCTTTGAGGGCGCTTTTGACATTTTCACCAAGTCCGATCTGCTGTTAAACAGGAATAATGACTCCCCGGGGTTGGTCAAGAGATCCAGGCGGTATTGTATCTGGCCCAGAAATCCTGTTCGGAGAAAACATGGCATTGGGTACCCTGACATTCGACCCCATAACTGGCGCAGACTGATCCCATTCTTGCAGCTTCAGTCAGATTCTTGCCCATCACCAGACCCTTGATCAGTCCGGCTCTGAACGAATCACCGGCTCCGGTGGGATCAGATACTTTTACCGGTTTGATTGCGGTGATCGGAGTCTCGCCATTTGAGTCAAGCACTACCGAACCTCTCTCCGCTAATGTTGTTATTATTGCGCCAGTAGTTTCCAGTAGCCTGCTCCTGGAGAGTTCTGTTGAGCGCATAACCATTTCAAGTTCATAGTCATTGGATATAAACAGCATTGATCCGGTTATCATCTCGAG
This sequence comes from uncultured Desulfomonile sp., assembly GCA_964542775.1. Lineage (GTDB taxonomy): Bacteria > Desulfobacterota > Desulfomonilia > Desulfomonilales > Desulfomonilaceae > CAITZA01. The sequence continues at coordinate 56,018 of CAZIVV010000088.1, read as the reverse complement.
CAGGTTTTTGGTGTCAAGCGCCGGTATTGACTGGCCGGGATCAAATATGTACGGAATGTTGAGTTCCTTGTAGCATCTTGAGAGAGACAGCATGTCTTCGAGGTTACCGGGAGCTATGATAGCAAGAGCTTTTTCTTCGCCATTGTTTTTGACATCGTAAAGGCAGGGATATTTCATGGCGCCAGGGTTGAAGCCTGTGATCTGATTGTCCGCCATGTCTGTTGTGATATAGGCTCCGGCAGTGAATTCACTCTCTATGATTCTTATGCCTTCCTGTGACAACCCGAGTTGTTTGAGCCATGATTCGTACGATCCAAAATCTTTACCTGCGCTAGCCAGTATGACGGGTTTTTCGCCCAGTAATGACAAATTGTACGCAATATTTCCCGCAGTGCCACCGAATTGTTCTTTAAGTCCGTTCACCATGAAACATACATTAAGAATATGAATCTTGTCGGGTAGGATATGGTTTGCAAACTTGTCAGGAAAGTCCATTATACGGTCATACGCCAATGAGCCAGAAACGAGAATTCTCATAAAAAACCTCTTGTTAAATCTTATGCCTGCTTTCGCTTCACAATATTTTAGTCAATTGAGTCTGTCAAGCTTGGCGCTATGGTTATAAACTGATAAACTTGAAACTCTTTAATCTTTTTCTCATCATTGAATAATAGGCAGATCAAGATCTTTGGCCAAGAGCCGCAATGCCTGGATTCTCTAGTAAGGTCTGCCGAGATTTTATAGATGGTGTATACAGGAAACTTATAAAAAGCATTTAGTGAGGAAGCACAATGACAGATTGCTCCGTTACCGTATCAGACGCCTCGAAAAATTGGCCAGACGGCATAATATCCGTGAAATTGACCATGAGCCCATACCTTTTGACCCTTGCAGAAGAAGCGTCATTTGGCAGTGGAATGAAACTATGGGAATTTATCAACGTAGCTCTGTGGGAAAAGCTCGGAAAGCCTAATGAAGAATCTCTTTTAAATCACGCAGCTGAGCTGGATTTGAGTGATGAAGATCCCAAATGGAAGAAGCGTCTGAAACTGACTGCAAGGCATGAAATCGAGGTCAGTCGTTTCAAGAGAATGGTCGAGTCTGAAGGACCTGCGGAGGGATCGGGCAATGGGAACAAGTCATCGGACTAAGTAAGGAGGCAGCCATGCCTATCATGAAATACAGATGCCAGGATTGCGGAAAGGAATTTTCAAAAATATTTTTCTCTGAGGATCAGGTTCCCAAGAACTGCCCCGTGTGTGGAGCCCCAAACATCGAGGAAGCCGGGCCCACATTCAAGGTTGATGACGCTTTGGCTAAGCGCGTGCTATGCGTATCTTGCGAATCATGTTCCGACGAGAGTTGTGGAAGCGTTCGGTCATCTTCCTGATAGAACTAACGAGAGCAGGTTCTGCTCAATAGAGACAAGAGCCCCTTGGGCGCCCTTGATTTTGCGATTAGATTATCTTATGATACGAAGATTATAAGGCAGTTTGGACACCTGGCCGAACAGGTGATCATGACTGCCATAATTTTGTCACATTATGTACGAGGTTTGAGTCATGAAGTTGTCTGTATCTCTGCTGTGCCTGATTTTATTCATGGCCACACATGCGTGGTCCCAGCAGGCCCCGGTGGTTAGCGCCGGAGATGTCATGGCCACTGTGGGCAGTAAAGAAATCACCAGGGATATGATAGACCACGTAATTTCAACTATTCCAGAGGAAAACCGGGTTCCCTTTCTAACCCCTGATGGAAAGAAAAAGATACTTGATGAAGTAGTAAATTTTGAACTGTTTGCGCAAGCGGCGAGAAAGGATGGCATAGACAGGGAGCCGACCATCAAAACCCGACTGGATTATGAACAGACTCAGTACCTGGCTAAAGAATACTTCAGGCGCCTTCAATCGAAAACACCCCCTGTATCTGAAGATGACCTCAAGGCATACTACAACTCACATCTGGCCGAATTCACTCCACCAGAGGAGTTGCAGGCCAGGCACATTCTCATGAAGACCGAAGCGCAGGCAAACAAACTTATAGATCAACTCAAATCAGGCGCCGATTTCTCTGAAATGGCAAAAAAGAATTCAATTGATCCTGCAGCCTCAAAGGGCGGTAAACTGGAGTTGATGGACGGTAAGGACTGGTTGCCCAGGGGATCTTTCGAAAAATCATTCGAGCACATTCTTTTCAAAATACCTAAAGGCCAAATCGGTGGACCGGTAAAAACCCAGTTCGGCTGGCATATCCTGAAGGTTGAAGACAAACGTCAGCCCGCAACCCCGGCATACGTACAGGTTAGGGGTATGATCAAGAGCAGACTGGAAAACGAACGGGCCGCAAAACTGCACAATGATGTTTCGGACCAGTTGAAACAGCAAATACCGGTGTCCATAAAATAAAAAATTCATGACCGGGCCTGGCCTTCACTCTACACCGCTAAATTTGACTGTCCAGGCTGTCGATGGGGCATGCTAAGTCTTTGTGATTATTTGATTGCAGTAAAATGTTCGCTTCGGATGACTCGCTGAATTAAACATTTCTCATCCGATCATAGCGGATCTCCATAAACGTCGCGCTCATCAGAATTGGTCCTTCTAAAAATGAAAAGAACCCTGTCTGTAATTGTGCTTCTGTTGCTGGTCTTAGCCATGGGACCGTCAAATATGTTGGCTCAATCTGAAGCTGGAAATATGAAACTTCAGGAATTGGGGACTGAATCGCGCTCTCCGAGTGAGTCGAAGCTCTTTGAAGCAATTAACTCTTACATCGATGGTATGAAGGGCTCTTCCCATGATCGAAAGGAGAGAGCATCCGGAAAGAAGCTGGAGCAGCGCAGATCCCCGGACCTGATTGCCCACAGGGATGAATCAGATCAAATTAAGCAGGAACTTGAGTCCGAGGAGGCTTTAGCCCGCAGGAGGATTCAGAATTCGGATTGGGATCTGGCATCCACGTCATTGCAAAGGGCTTTCCAGCTTGCGTCCTCTATACCTGAGCCTGCCCGGGCATCAGCCCTAAAAGAAAAAATTGGCGAAGTTCAGGCAAAGGCCAGCGCTGATGGACAAAACAACTTGCAAAAGGGCTCGGAGCTTACGAATTCTATCGGAATGGTACTTGTAAACGTGCCTGCCGGTTCCTTCCAGATGGGAAGTTCGTCCGCAGAAACGCGAAGAATCAGAAGTGAGTGGAATATTGGGGAGAGTCTCCTTGAACCTGAAACTCCGGATCACAAGGTCAGGCTCACAAATCCTTACCTCATCGGAAAGCATGAAGTCACCGTGAGGCAGTTCCGGCAGTTTGTTACGGAAACAGGCTACAAGACGGTTGCTGAGACTCAGGGATGGGCCTGGGCCTACGACGCGGATAAGAGGAAATGGGTGAAGAAGACCGGAGCCTCCTGGAGGAATTCATCTACCAAAATGTGGGATGACCTTCCGGCTACCTTCATGACAATTGCGGACGCCCAGGCCTTCTGTGGCTGGTTGAGTTCCCGGGATGGCAGAAAATACGGCTTGCCTACGGAAGCCCAGTGGGAATATGCAGCACGCGGAGGAGAATCGGGAAAGCGCTTTCCATGGGGAGACCATTATCCTGGTGGCTCAAATCTCAACATGGCGGACAGCTCATCGCCGTATCCGTGGGCTGACAGAACAACGAATGACGGACAGGCAGTTGTGGCCCCTGTTGGACTCTTCGAGCCAAACGGATTGAATCTGTATGACATGTCCGGGAACGCGTGGGAGTTGTGTGCTGATGTCTATGACGCGAAAGCTTATAAGGGAAGGGGAGATTCAACGACCTATGATCCGGTTGGCCCCAAAACAGGCAAGAAGCATGTGGTCAGAGGAGGAAACTGGGCTTTCGGACCCGAGATAGCCCGCAACTCATTTCGATTCGGACTGGATTCGGGACAATCCATCGACATCTCCGGTTTCAGGGTGGTTGCAGAACTGAAGCCTGAAGAAATGGGCAGGAAAAACACATCGGATCAAACTGAGGACAAAGCCCCTTTCACCGATGAGAAAGTGGAAAAACTTCTGAACAAGGTCAAAGAACTTACACGGTCGGGTAAGAAGAAGTCCGCCCAACACGTTGTTGAATCGATCAAGGCTGAAAAGACGCCTGAATCAGGCTGCATGAAAGAACCTGAAACTTTCGTTAAAAATACACTGAATGCCTTGATAGATATGACGCGTGATGATTCCATACAGTCTTTTACCAATACTTATGGAATAAAAATGAACCGGATCCCCGCCGGGTCTTTCGTCATGGGAAGTTCTGAGGCAGATATTGCCTGGGCCATGACAGTGCTTGCCCAGGGAAGGCCGATCAACCTCGAGAACGAATATCCGTTCCACAAGGTAAGGATATCTCGGCCGTTTTACATGTCAGAAACCGAAATCACAGTAAAACAGTTCAGGGCTTTTGTCGATGAGACCGGGTATGTTACTGACGCTGAGGAGGAGAAAGGCGGACAAATATTCAATGCCACCGAGAACAGGTTTGAAAAAAAGGATGGCAGTTCATGGCGCAACCCGGGTTGGGACATATCTCCTAATCAACCCGTGGTAATGGTCTCCTACCACGACGCCCAGGCGTTTGTCGAATGGCTTAGCGCCAAAGAAAAATTACCATACAGATTGCCCACCGAAGCCCAATGGGAATATGCTGCCAGAGGAAAAATACCCATGGGTCAGTTCCCTTGGGGAGATGCGCTTCCCGATGGTGAGAGGGCCAACTATTCCGACAGGAATACCGACTTTGAGTGGCGTGACCGCGATGCCGATGATGGTTACAAATTCGTGGCCCCAGTTGGGAAATACCAGCCAAACGGATTTGGGCTGTATGATATGGCTGGTAATGTTTTGGAATGGGTAAGAGATTATTATGGCGAAGACTACTACAAATTCAGTCCTGAAATAGATCCCGAAGGTCCCGGTCATGGGGAATTCCGGGTGATGAAGGGCGGTGAATGGACGTTTGGACCTGTGAACATGCGCTGCGCTTTTCGTGGCTGGTCACGCCCCGACCTCGCTGTATACAATGGCGGGTTCCGCGTCGTTATTGACTACACTCAAACACTCAGACCTTCATTCTTTTCTGACGATTTTCTGACCAAGGAATGGGTTCCAGCCCCTGAACACAAGGAAGTGGCTCAGGCAATAGCAAAGGAAGAAGAGCGGTCAGCCAAAACCAGAGCCGCGAGGAAACGATCAGATTCAAAAAAACCTGATTTGTCGAATGAGACAAAAATAGTCAAAGGGGTGCTCATTCTGGATCTTACACCAAAGTCTGACGCCAGGAAGATAGGCCTCAACAAAGGGGACATAATCATTTCCTACGACGGCGTGACTGACCTCACTTCCGAAAAATTGATGGCCCTCACTTTGCAGTCCAAAAAAGACAAATCCAGGCCAGTAATCATTTTCATCAGGAATGGACACGAATATTCCCTGAAAGCTCTTCCAGGTTTTCTCGGTGTGTCGGTGATGGATACCTCGAGCAAGCCACCGGAGAAAGTTCCAACTCCTGATCCTAGGGATGTTCCGGATAAAGACAGAAAAAACAAGAACCTAAACTGGACTTGATTCCCCGGATAGGTAAACTCGGCTGTTTTCCGTGTTACTTCAAGCTCCTGGGTTCAAAAAAAGGTGGATTTTTGAGGAAGTTGTGATAGAGGTCTCTCAGATTCTATATTGAGGTGATCTCTATGCGCTTGTGGACAGCCATCATAACAGTATCAATCTCATGTTTTTTGTCTTTGTCTTGCGTATCGGACAGTTATGCGGAAAGCAGGCTCATACAGGTAAAGCCATCATACGCTGAATCAAGTTACAAACCGGCGGAACAGATTCAGGGTGAAACGGGCTATTCCTACACCGCCCCAAGTCCGCGTGATCAGATGTACGTGTTCTGGATTCTGGGAAAGATGCTAAGTTATCCGATTGATAAGGTAGAGGATTTCATCACGTCCAGAATTCGTTCCCGTGAGACTCCGAAACCGGTAGCAGCGCCGGCGTTAGCCACAGCAAGGCCCAATCCCTTCGATTCTGTCAATCTCCGGGAGATTCCACCTGCGCCTCCGGCGAGATAAATCATCGTAATACACAGAGAGAAAGGCCAGAACTCAGCCTGTGGCTTTATCTCTCTTTTCATCCTCGACCATTTTTGTTCCGCATTTTGGACACTGAAGCTGAGGCGCCTGCTTTTTACCAGCCAGTCTCTGCATGACAGTGGAGTCACAGTCCGGATTGGGGCACTTTACCTGTTCAGGCTTGCCCCACATCGAAAAATCACATTTGGGATATTGCGAGCAGGAGAAAAAGGTTCTTTTCCGCTTGGTTTTTCTTTCTGCGAGTTCACCCTCGCCACATTTTGGACATTTGATTCCGGTGGACAAAGGTGATGAATTCTTGCACTCCGGGTAGCGAGTGCATGACAGAAATGGGCCACTCCGGCTCTCACGAATAACCATTGGAGCGCCGCATTCGCACAATTTGTCCGTTGGAATCGCCTGTTTTATCTCCTCATCATTTTCCACTATTTTCCTTGTGTATTCACACTCCGGGTAGGATGCGCATCCCAGAAACAAGCCAAATCTGCCTACGCGAATCAACAGCTTGTCACCGCATTCCGGACAAAGCTCCCCAGAAACGATACCCTCACGTTTGACACTCTTCATCGAAGATTTGGCCTCGATCAAGGAATCCTGGAAAGGCTTGTAAAATTCGCCAAGCGTTTCGGTCCAGGAAGTTTCGCCCTCCTCTATGAGATCCAGTGACGATTCCATGTCAGCAGTAAATTTTGGGTTTACCAGCTTGGGGAAACTATCAACGAGCAGACCGGCTATTATTCGCCCAAGGATGGTTGGTTTGAACTTTTTGTCTTTCAGCTGAACATATTTACGTTTCTGAATGGTAGAAACGGTTTCAGCGTAAGTTGATGGACGGCCAATACCCTGCTCTTCCAGCTCCTTTATGAGTGATGCCTCGGTGAAAGCAGCTGGCGCCTGAGTGAAGCTCTGACGCGGAATCAACTGTTCCAGTTTAAGCTGTTGGCCGACCTCGAGTTTGGGAAGTCGACGGTCCGCGTCATTCCTGTCCTCTGTTTCATCGTCTTCCACGGTCTCCTGACTAATTTCATATATTCTCATGAAACCGTCAAATTTGAGTATGGATCCGTTGACCCTGAACAACATGTCGTCACATTTTATGGATACAGATGTCATGTCAAAGATCGCCGGTGCTGCCTGACTAGCCAGAAATCTCTTCCATATCAATGTGTAAATATCGCGTTGAGCCTTATCAAGGAATCGTGAAACCTTTTCGGGAGTGAAATCAAGAGAGGTCGGCCTGATGGCTTCGTGGGCTTCCTGAGCTGACTTCTTACTCAGGTATACATTCGGTTTCACCGGCGCGTACTGTGGGCCATAAACACTTTGAATATATGATCTGGCTACACTGGCAAATTCAGGAGAGATGCGCGGCGAATCTGTTCTCATGTAGGTTATGAGACCAACCGAACCGTCGGCTCCGAGTTCTATCCCTTCATAGAGTTGTTGGGCAATTCTCATGGTCCTGTTACTGGACATCCTGAGCTTTTTGGAGGCTTCCTGTTGCAATGTGCTCGTAATGAAAGGCGGAGATGGTTTACGAGAACGCTCCTTTCTGACAACCTTGTCTACTACAAAGGGAGCTCTGAGCGCCCTGTCTACAAGCTGTCGGGCTACAGATACATCAGGAATGACTGCTTTGTGGCCGTCGACCTCCACCAGTTTTGCCTCAAAAGACGGAGGGGTAGAAGAACTCAGGCGCGACGCCACGGACCAGTATTCTATAGGCACGAAGGTTTCAATCTCATTCTGGCGGTCTACTATTAGTCTCAGAGCTACAGACTGGACCCTGCCAGCGCTTAGTCCGTACTGAACTTTGTCCCATAACAGAGGACTGATTTGATAGCCCACTATCCTGTCAAGAATTCGCCTGGTCTGCTGGGCGTTATATTTGTTCTCGTCAAGCCTGGTTGGATTGGCAACCGATTCCTTGATAGTCTTTTCGGTAAGTTCGTGGAAACGGACTCGAAAAATGTTGCCCGATGGAACCGAAAGCTCGTCACTCAGGTGAAAAGCTATAGCCTCCCCTTCACGATCGGGGTCTGTTGCGAGCAGCACCCTGGATGACTTGACCGCCGCCTCCCTGAGTTCCTTGATAACCTTCTCTTTTCCAGGAATAATCTCATATTTAGGCTTGAAACCCGCATCAACGTCAACCCCAACCACCTCTGCGCTCTTTCCGGAACGCGAGCCACTGGCCTGTTTGTCAGCCTTTGATGGAAGATCCTTGATGTGGCCTACAGAAGCCTTGACATCATAATCGTTACCCAAATATTTCTTGATCGTTTTCGCTTTGGCTGGTGATTCGACCACCACGAGAGTCTTGGACATGGAAACCTATCCCTTGAAATTCTGTACGAACGCCAAACTATATCACCCGGTAGCTGAAGCATGGTGATTTAAGACGCGCTTCACAACTAAATAGCACAAAAACAATACTCACGAAAAGTTAACAAACAATGTCCATGTAGGCTGGACACAGATTAGATGAATCACAGTTCACTAATTCATAGAATAAGTCCTAGATAAACAGCTACTTGTGTTATTAGAGTCATGTAGTAAAAATGAATACGTAACCTGCTGACGCCACTATATGCTTTTTGAGAATACCTTCCCGGGAGATTGTTTGACCAGTCCCAGAAGTTCCAGCTCCATCAGGGCGGCTAATACTTTGCGCACTTCAAGACCGGACAGTTGGCAAAGAGAGTCCACCGAAACAGGGTCTAGGTCCACGCAGTCCAAAACCTTCCTTGCCAGTTCGGATGTTTCGATCATTGGCATATCAGGTCGTGAACCAGTTCGAATCTGCTCGGCCTTTTCAGCGCCCCCAGGAAAAATGGAATCCAGAATGTCCTGGGCTTTTTCAACAAGGGCCGCTCCCTGTTTTAACAGATGATGAGTTCCGCGCGATCGTTCATGCAAAACATTTCCGGGAACTGCAAAAACTTCACGGCCCTGATCCAGAGCATGGTTCACTGTGATTAGTGATCCGCTTCTGAGCGAGGCCTGAACTACAAGAACCGCTCTGGAAAGACCAGAAACAATCCTGTTTCTTCTGTGGAAATTGGTTCTCAAGGGCTCTGATCCAGGGCGGAATTCGGTGATTACTGCGCCTTCCTCAGACATCCTTTCAATCAGAGCCTTGTTTTCACTAGGATAGTTCTTATCCAAACCGCACCCTAGAACCCCTATGGTGCGTCCCCCCTCGTTCAGCGCAGTGGTGTGACAAACGGTATCTATCCCTCTGGCCAAACCGCTCACAATACATAAACCGGCCCGGACAAGATCACGAGTGATGATCTTCGTGACATTCTCCCCGTAGTTCGATGACTCCCGGGAACCTACTACTGCAATTGCGTCTTTGTCTTCGACCTTGAAGCTTCCCCGCACAAAAAGAATAGCCGGCGGATCATAAATCGTGGAAAGATTTTGAGGATACTCCTCGCTCCAGCGCGTAATCACACGCGCGTTCAAATCCCGAAGCTTTTCCATGTCCCGATATATCGCATCAGCATCCGGTTTGTAAGCCCCCACCGCTTCAGCTATCCTGGAACTAACAGCCGCCCTGCTCTTGATAGTTTCACTATCGGCCTCGACAACCGATCTGGGATTCCCAAAAGCTGCAATCAGTTTGGATATAGTAATAGGGCCCACGTGAGGAGCGCGTTCCAGGGCAAGCCACCAATATTGATCGTCCATTGAAGTAATGTCTCCCCCCCCACAATTGGATTTTTCTGTTATTTTTTAAATTATCGGACCGTTAGAAATTCGATGACTGATCTGCATATTCTCGTGATTTTGCACGTGAGCTTAGTGGAACTGACAGAGGTCTGTTGACGCGATTGACACTTAACCCTTTTGAAATCAATGAGTTAGCCTTTATTATGATGCCTAGCGCTACGTCCTCTCCAACACAGATGATTTCCAGTTCCCCGGCCCATGTCCGATCTTCTGAACACAACGGGTCAAAACATGCGAAATCGTCGCCATGCCTAACCTCTGACTTCACTCCGTAACGGTCCCCAACCTGTACTATGTTTTCCGATGACTGATTAAGTTTTATGTATACTAGATCCTTCAGTGTGAAACATCTCTTTTGTGAGTCTGGAGCAGTAAAAATGTGTCCAACTACCCGTTCGGATTTGCTTGAGAGTTTTCCTGATCCAGAATGCAGCCCCGCTCTTTCATGGCCTTCTGCTCTCAATTCACCTCTGTGAGCAGCAGAAACGCCTTGTCTCGTCCCTCTCAGATTAATAAGTTCTGATGAAATCAGGTTCTGAAAAAAAATGTAGGCCAAAGCCTGAGCCCGTTTTTCAGGACAATGATGAACAACATCGTAGTTCATTCCCCAGTTGAACGCCCCTGAACCACTACCAACACAGACAAGAGAACCCTCACGGGTAGCTTCGGACCATTTTAAGTCCTGTGCAGCCGCAACAAAAGGAACCAACATGATGAGAAGGAGCGTGGCGCCGTGTTTTATGACCCTTTTCATGACAGAACCTCTTGTTTGTTTGTCAAGATAAACAATTGTAAACAATATGTTAACACCAAATATGTAATTAACACTTAATATAACAAACATTAATATTTGTTTTTATATATGTTTGCTTGCAACATGTCAAGATAAGGATTCTTTTTAGCATTGGTCAGGATTTGGCCGGGCATGGATTTGACCAAAAACGAAGAATAAGTCCATGGCAGACAAGACAGTAATTGTGATTTCGGTGAATTGTTTGTGGAATGGTAATCGGGACACGGTCTGTCTCAACCGCGCCGCGATTACTATTGGATAAATTTGACGGGGCTATTTGGCTCTGGACAGAATGACCGTATCCAATGGGGCCAGCGCGAGATCTCTTGGCGAGACCTGCTCCAGGAATGTCTCCAGCGGCTGGTTACTGGCGACTTCTTCCAATCGTTCTACTACCTCGTCGTATCGGGTTCCCAATGATTTGAGTAATGAAATTTTATTTTGCAAAGAGGTGTTTTCTACAAAAGTAAGGTGAAACAGTGCAATAGCGGCGCAACCGTTGGTTTTCTGTTCCGCCAGTGGTAGCAGTAGGAGGTTTTCCTGTCCTCCTTTTCCAGAACTCAAGACCATTTTACCCAGGCGGACGGCAGTTCTCTTGCTTCCTCCGGCTTTCCTTGGCTGGTCATAGCGGGATGTTTTTCCCTCGCAGAAACCAAACCTCCTCGTGACCTGCATCATTGGATGGTCGTTTTCCGGCAACAGAGCCAACTTGGATGGTTTTTCCTTTAGTTCGTAAAGCATGCCACCGTAGATCTGATCTATGACAGATGCTAGGGCTCTGAGGGCGGGTCGATCAAGATCCCTGATAGTTGTTGGAGAAACCTGTAGTTTTTCCAATGCATTGAGGAAAATAGGCGAGAGTGATTCCTGAGGTCTTGAAATACCGACGGTGACAGTTTTAGCCTGATGCCTTATTGAGTCTATAGGCCGGGTCATTTCCTCGATGGCCTTTGTAAGAACAAGGATTCCTCTCTCCAGGACCCTCAGGGACAGTTTCGTTTCATATCCAAGACCTACGAGTTCCAAAAGGTAAGTGGAGAGCATGGCGACGGCCGATGCGGGCATAGCGGAGTTCATTTCACCATCGGCAATGTTTTTTAGAATGTTCTGTATTTGATCTACGAGCAGTTCCCTGTTCCACGATGCGGGTTCATCGAGAAACCTTGTTAACAGGGACCTGCAGTTCCTCATGGGATCTGCCCTGGAATCGATAGCCCTGGCTGTGTAAAACCCCCACAGGTGTCCAGCGGCCGTAGCTGGCACAAAATCCAGACCGGCTCCGACTCGGGGAAGTTCTACAAGGCTTTCGGCGTAACCGGAGAATCTGGTTTCACCCTCTGAACACATGACGATAGGTTTTCCACTATGGGCCTTGAATATGGCCACCTCTTTGGCTGTATCCTGAACAATTTGATCAGGAAGGTCATTAGCCACTACGAGTGTCAATGGTTCGGTAGAGAGGTCGATATGTTTTTTGTCCTCGGTAAAATCGCACGGTATGGATTTGTAGCATAGTTCGCTAAGCTTGATCCTTATTTCATCGGCGGCAATTTTGTTGGGTCCGTTTCCAACTACGGCCCAGTTTCGGCTACTCGGGCCTGTTCTTTCCGAGACTTCCCTGATCAGGGGACCTCGCCCGAGAACCCAGTCAAGCTTGGCGGGTAAGGATTCCAGTAATTCAATTTCATGGTAGATCTGGTCCTCACTGAGAGTGCGAAGTTCCTGGGCAAGAACCAGGGCTGAGAGTTTTCCAGCGGCTATCTGGGAATAGAACGCCTTTGTAGACGCTACAGCCATCTCCACGTCGCGTCCATCGCTGGTGTAGAAGAAAGAATTTGACTTGGACACCAGCGGAGAGTTTCGCCTGTTCACGATTGAATGGATCCATGCCCCCTGAGCGCTCGCCACATCGACTGTCCTGTTAGTGTCTGTGGTGGTTCCGCTCTGGGAAATTGCTATCAGTAGCATGTCTGACAAAGACTGCTCTGGAAGGAATCCCGAGAATTCTGAGGCCTTGCAGGAAGTCACAATGATTCTGGTACCCTCAATTGCCCGTTCGATCAGATAAGCGACTCCTTGCGCCGCAACTGAGGCAGTGCCCTGCCCAATAACAGTGATCCGTCTGATGGGATTGCTATTGTTGTCCTTCAGCCTTTCTACCAGTGGTCCGAGTGAACCGGCTCCGCTTGTAACGAATTCGATGCGGTCATCAAGCTTCCTGTACTTGTGCCTGATCGTCTTGACGATGCTGGATGGGGCTTCGTGAATTTCCTTTTCGAAGTAGTAGTCGTAGTTGCCGCGATATATGTCACGTGAGTGTATGTATATCGGCTCTGGTTTTATTGAAAAAACCTCTGAGGTGGCAAGGAATCTGGACGCTAGTCCATCCGAGGGTTCATCGGCGCAGACCACAACAGCTGCTCCTCCGTGCGCGGAACCTGGCAGGCTGAAGCAACTCCGTGTGAGGGCAGCCAGTCCGTAAACCTCGGATGCCACTGCATAGCCCTCACGCAGTTTACCGACAAAAAGGCTCTGTCCACTGCCCTTTTGAGCCATGAACAAATTATCCGGAAAATGTGGATGTTGCATCACCACGGCCAGAGATCCCTCGCAGCTATTCATCAGTTCTGCAAAACGGACCTCCGGAGTATCCTCAGGATTCGTGCCCAGGCGATAGAATACCGGCAATATCTTGGCGTCAGTGGTGATTGTAGGTTCGATGCAATAGCCATTGGCCACAACCTGGGATTCGACCAGGTCACCGTAGTTATCAACATCCCCGTTCAGAACGAAGAGCGCTAGCTGATCCTTCATGGTTTCGGGATGCTCTTTTTCATACAGTCTTCCGTCTGTGGGGTGGCAGTTTGGCAAGCTTATTATTCCGTTAGAAGCCCACCTGGTATGCGCCAGTATGTTCACCTGCTGTGTGAACGAGGAAGCCCCCCACAAAATGTCGTCTGTCCTGATGGCATTTCTAATGGCCGCTGTGTTGTCCCCCAGGCGTCCCACAAGGTTGGCCACCTTGTAGACAAATGTCACTATCTGGCTGTTGTCGCCTATTTGAATTCGGTGTATGGATCTTTTTACACCAGCTTCAACATTCTCCAGGATCTGGGGAAAGCCGGTATATGGCTGAAATATTCCCTGTAGAGGCTGTTTGTCTGAAATTAGAAGTTGTATCGAAATGCCTGCGGAATCGCGGCCACGAACCTCAAGCCGATCGATATTTTCAAGCACTTTCTCAATGGACCAGCATGTATATCTCTGGGCTCGGACCGTTTCAGAGTTAAGGAAAGATTCATTGAGCAGTCCTCTGGATCGATCAACATTACCCAAGACTTCATAACGTATCTGCCACAAGCAGTCCTTGCCTTCCTGAGCGATTTTGTCGGAAGCGTCCAGTTGATTCTGTTGTAAACCGGTTTCGTGGACGGCGTTGAGAATCTTTTCCAGTTCCACCGACATTTTTTCAAGTTTTTCACGGAAAGCCTGATTCTGTATCAAGTGAAAGTGCAGGTCAAATGACATCAGGTCTTCAAAACGGCAGGTCAGTGCAGTTATTGGTTGGCCGAATTCTTCTACGGTCTTCGAGTGGACCCGGCAATTTTCGAAGTCAATAAGCAAGTCGTCAACCCAACCCAGGTCGGTATTGCGCTTCCAACCTCTGTTGCCAACAAAACCTACTATTCCGCACATGATTCCGTCCTTTCAATTTGAGGATTTACAGTAATTGTTTCCATGTGTTTCTCTGTAGTTAGCTGTAACGAACCCAGATAAACGCTCAAGCCAGAATAGTCTTGTTTGACCTTCATTGACACCGACAGAACAATCAACCTCTATGCGAGGGCATTATCTTTCCTTCATTCCGGACTGGGGGATTGGGGCCGGTTTTGGCTCTTTGCTCGTGGAGAATGACGCCACCTTGAATATGGCGCTGAAGTCCGATGCAGTAGATGATGTTAGCAAGCCATCGGACTTGAGTTTAGCTAGTCTTGCCTTTTTTTGCGAGGCCTCTAGCTTCAGAAATGCCGGGTCATTTATCAGGAGGCGCCATGCAGGTAGTTTTTCGAGCTCTCTTTTTGTCTGCGAGGTGATAAGGCCTCTCCTCTCAAGATCACGGAGTTTGCTCAAAAGCTCAATCGGCGTCATCTTTTCGTAGTCCAGGTTCCTGGCCAGGACTTCCACTGCCAGGAGTCCTTCCGCCATTACCCTGTAATGATTTCCAATTAAATGATCCTCAGAAAGCTTTTTCAGAACTGAAAGCGATTCGAGTGGGGTAGGGTTATCTGTCACTTTTGATCCATTCACTATCGATCCAGCGACAAGATTCTCATATGAAAGCGCCACAGACCATTCCACAAGGTTCTTTTTGTGGAGTTTTCGGAGGAACTCAAGCTTTTTCAACGGAGTCCCAGCCGTGAAACCTGCCTGTTTGGCAAGGTACTCCGCCAACAGGACGCGGTTGAGAAAGTCCCGGGGCACTTTCAGATTGCTGAATTTGTCATTGCTGCTGAATTCAGACCACCGCTTGAGTCTCTCAAGCGGATCAGAAGGCTCGCGCAGATATTCATCGACCCAGTCTAAAAGCAGATAGGAGGTGTCGGTCCGTGAAAACTTGTTCTCCTTGAGCTTCTCTGATGCTATTGACAACCGAGTCATCGGCTCTTTTCCTTTGAATACCGGCGACTCGAGAACTCCCGAAAATATGTCCACTCCCTCAAAACAAAGGGCATTAGGAAGCAACCAAAGGGAACATAGAAGCGTAAAAATAGAAGCGACCGCTTTAGAGATTATCCTGAATGACGCTAGTCTGGGTATTTTGTATGACATTTTTGCCGTTTTGGCCAAGTATTCACTTAGAGGCGCTTTATATTTCTACTCATTACCGTACTAATGCAACTTATAGCAACATATCTTGAATTGTATGGTACTATGCTGACCGTGAAAAGCCTTTTTTAGTAAGTGAAAGATGTTGAGCTACACTCAGGCAATTAATGACTGGGCTAGCTGCCGATTCCATTCTAAGGCCCCGTTTTCAGTTATCAGGTGTCATCTGATAAGTGCATGGTGTGCGAAAAAGTCGTTTGTCGCAGGTTTGAAAAGCAACGCCACGGATCGGTGAGCTTCCCGGAATGGGGTCAGGGCTGACGAATTAAACTGGGCACAGTGGAGGACGGAGTTGATAGATTTTCATACACATACCTTTTTCAGCGATGGGGAGCTGGTTCCCAGTGAGCTGGTGAGGCGAGCGCACATCAAGGGGTATCGCGCTATCGGGTTGACTGATCACGTTGACAGTTCCAATCTTGAGCATGTTGTCGGATGTATCAAAAGGGTGGCGCGAGATCTGAACAGTTTCCAGGAGTGCAGGGTCATACCTGGAGTTGAGATAACTCACGCTCCGGTGGACCAGATTGGAATGCTTGTGAAACAGGCCCGTGACATGGGCGCCGTGCTTGTCATAGTTCATGGTGAGACGATAGTGGAACCGGTTGTTCCGGGAACCAATCTGGCAGCTATAAGAGCCGGAGTAGACATACTTGCTCATCCGGGGCTGATTTCCGAGTCCGATGTGCGCCTGGCTGCCAAAACTGGTGTGCGACTCGAGATAACATCACGTGGTGGCCATTCACTGACAAACGGCCATGTGGCGGGCCTTGCCCTAAAATATGGGGCCATGATGTCAATGGACACAGACTCACATTCGCCGAGAGATTTGATTGACCTTCAGCAGGCCCTGAAAATCCTTCAGGGAGCAGGACTAGATCAAAATATGGCTGAATCTGTCATGAAGATGAACCAGGATCTTCTGAAAAGGCTGGAAAATAGTCTTTGAGGCGCCGCTGATCAGGTTTTTTTTGTTCCAGTCTCCCGGTTTAGTCAAGACAATCTTGAAAACAATGTTACTATTTGATAGTTTGACGAATTCAATTAGACAGGTTAAGTGATTCAATTGTCAGTCCTTAGGAAAAGGTGATGATTCATGAAACAATCCCGGCTAGGGGTCTCGATACTATTCCTGCTTGCACTGATGGCGCTATTCGTAGCGTTAGCAGTCGGACTTTCAAAACTGTTTGAGTCTGAAGAAAAGAGTTCCTCTCTCATTGAAACTTTTGATTATGGATCAAAAATCGGGGTTATTCCGATAGAGGGTACTATTATGACTTCGGATGATATTCTGAAGGATCTAAGGAGATTCCAGAAGAAATCGTCCATAAAGGCAATAGTGCTTCGAATAAATTCCCCCGGTGGCGCCGTTGCTCCAGCCCAGGAAATTTACAGGGAACTGGACAGAATAAAAAAGAAGAAACCCGTAGTCGCCTCCATGGAGACGGTGGGCGCTTCCGCCGCCTATTACATTTCGTCAAACGCCACGCAGGTTGTCTGTTCAAAAGGAACCATCACTGGCAGCATAGGTGTAATTATGATGCTGCCTGATCTCCACAAAATAGCTGAAAAAATCGGTGTCGGTGTCAACATTGTCAAGGCGGGCAAATTCAAGGATATCGGATCAGGCCTGAAGCCTATGAGTGAAGATGAGAAGCAGGTTCTAGAGACCTTTGCCATAGAGATTCACGAGCAGTTCATAATGGATGTGGCTGGAGCCAGGAAAGACAAAATAGATCTGGACAAACTCCGTGAGATATCGGACGGCCGTTTTTTCTCGGGAGAAAAAGCCAGAGAACTGGGTCTGGTAGACAATATCGGAAATTTTTATGATGCGGTGCAGTTGGCGGCGGAACTTGGCGGCGTTAAAGGTGAGCCGCAATTGGAATATCCCAAGAAGAAATGGAACAATTACCTTGATATACTTCTTGAATCAGCTTCCGCAGCTCTGGCAGGCTTTTACAATAACGCCGCCCTCAAAGGCTCCCCCGAGATCAGATGACCAACGATGGCCATTCACCATGTGGCCTTTTTCAGTCGTGAAATATTCAGGCATGACAGACAATTTTACAAACACAGACACCCGAGGAAGTATTTCAGAATTCTTTGAGGTTAAATTAGGAGAATGGAGTTCGTGAAATGACAGTGACAGAAGCCCTTACTTTTGATGATGTTTTTTTGGTTCCACAATATTCTGAGTTGTTGCCGTCGGGTGTGGATGTTCAGACGAAGTTGACCAACGAGATCACATTAAACATCCCTTTGGTCAGCGCCGCAATGGACACGGTGACGGAATCAGCGATGGCAATAAGTCTTGCGCGTCAGGGCGGTATAGGGATTGTACACCGCAATCTTGGTATCAAGGAACAGGTAAGGGAAGTGGATAGGGTCAAGCGTTCAGAATCAGGAATGATTGTCGATCCTATAACCATCAATCCGGATCAGAAAATATTTGACGCTCTCCAGATAATGAAGAAATACAGGATTTCGGGGGTTCCTGTCACCGTCAACGGTTACCTCAAGGGCATTCTGACCAATCGTGATTTGAGATTTGTAGAAGATCTTGACCTGCGAGTGGAGCAAGTCATGACCAAGGATGATCTGATAACCGTTGATGAGGGTATCAGCATTGAAGAGTCCAAGGCGCTTCTTCACAAGCACAGGATAGAAAAACTGATTGTGGTTGATCAGTCTTATCGGGTCAAAGGCCTCATAACGATAAAGGATATCCAGAAGGCGATAACCTATCCCAATTCGGCGAAGGACGAGCTGGGCCGTTTACGGGTCGGAGCGGCTGTTGGGGTTGGTCCGGACAGGGAGGCGCGTGTGGATGCTCTTTTGAAGAGAGGCGCTGACGTCATTGTCGTAGATACGTCACACGGTCATTCCAGAAACGTGATCGAGACGATAAGGGACATAAAGAAGAATTACAGGAACGTTCAGGTTATAGGTGGTAACATAGCAACAGCGGAAGCGGTGGAGGATCTTGCGGCCGCAGGAGCTGATGGCGTTAAGGTTGGTGTTGGTCCGGGTTCCATCTGTACAACCCGCATAGTAGCAGGTGTGGGAGTTCCTCAGATATCAGCAATAATGAACTGCTGTGGGGCCGCCTCCAAACTTGGGATTCCTATAATAGCTGATGGTGGTGTGAAGTATTCCGGCGACGTGACGAAAGCCCTTGCCGCAGGGGCAAACGCTGTTATGCTTGGAGGCCTGCTTGCTGGCACAGACGAAAGCCCTGGAGAAATGGTGCTATATCAGGGAAGATCATACAAATCTTACCGTGGGATGGGGTCCCTCGAGGCCATGCGTGAAGGTTCCAAGGATCGCTACGGGCAGCAGGATGTCTTGTCAGAGCACAAGCTGGTTCCCGAGGGGATAGTTGGCATGGTTCCAGCCAAAGGGCCGGTGGCTGACTCTGTAAACCAGCTCATGGGAGGACTTAAAGCGGGCCTGGGGTATCTGGGCGCTCACAACCTTGATGAACTCAGGCAAAGGGCGAGATTTGTAAAGGTGACGTCTGCGGGTCTGAAGGAATCACATGTTCACGATGTTGTCATAACCAAGGAAGCGCCGAACTATCGCAGAGAAGCCTAATCAGGCCCGAGGGATAAAATGATCAAGGTAAATATATTCGGGGCAACAGGCTACACCGGTATAGAGCTGACGCGGTTGTTAAGCAATCATCATCGGGTCAGCATTCAGGCCGCGAGTTCCCGTCAATGGGCAGGTTCAATGGCGTCCGCGCTTTTTCCTTCGATCCCCATCCACAAGGATTTTCCAGTAAAGACCATGGAGGATGTGATCTCGGAATGTGACGCGGACTACGCGTTTCTCGCGTTGCCTCACGGAGAGTCATTCAATGTGATCCGTCGATTGATGGACAAAGGGGTTAAAGTAATAGACCTTTCAGCTGACTGCAGGCTGACAGACCTTAAAACTTACGAGGACTGGTACGGAGCTCACAAGGATCCTGATCTGCTAAAACGCGCCGTCTATGGATTGCCGGAAATAAAGAGAAATTCTATAAGGAACGCCGACCTGATAGCCAACCCGGGATGCTATCCGACCACGGTAATTCTGGGTTTGGCCCCGATATTGAACTCTGATTTTGCAGATGTTTCAGTTCCTATTGTAGATTCGAAATCCGGGATTTCAGGCGCCGGTCGTGGAGCCAAGCTCAACACAAGTTTCTGTGAGTCCGGAGAGGGTTTCAAACCTTATGGGGTCATTCGACACAGACACATTCCGGAAATGGAGCAGGAACTTTCAGAGATTGCCGGCAGAGATATTGTTGTGCGCTTCACTCCCCATCTCATACCTGTATCCCGAGGCATGGTAAGCGCCATTTACGTCCGGATGAAAGCAGATATAACTTCGACGCGCCTGAGAGAAATTTATGCCAGTCATTATGCTACCGAGCCTTTTGTGAGGGTATTGCCGGAAGGAGTTCAGCCCGATACAGTCAAGGTTCGGGGCTCAAATCAGTGCCATGTCGCAGTTGAGGTTGACGATCGCACCAGGATCATAATCATCACGGTTGCAATAGATAATCTTGTCAAGGGAGCGTCTGGATCCGCCATTCAGAACATGAACATCATGGCCGGGATCGACGAAACTGATGGTCTACTGGGCATGCCGTTCTTCCCCTGAAAAAGGTCGGGATGCCCCGGAGAATTCGCAGGTTGAAGGATTGTTACCATGGAAAAAAAAGTTGGCGTTGATTTGGGGCTGTCGATCGAAGAGAAGAAAATACTGCTGGATATAGTTAAAAAAACTGTTGAAGAGGTAAGCTCCGGGAAAAAACCCTCGAAAATATTTCCCGAGACTGAGCGACTTTCAGAGAACCGGGGGGCTTTTGTTACCCTCTACAAAAGAGGCATGCTCAGAGGTTGCATAGGCTCGCTGCAGGCCTCCAGACCCCTTTACGCCACAGTTCAGGAAATGGCTCAGGCTGCGTGTAGCCAGGACCCGAGATTCAGACCCGTTAGCCCCGATGAATTAAGCTATCTGGAATATGAAGTGTCTGTGCTGACCCCATTCCAGAGAGTACAGGACATTGACGACATCAAGGTCGGTCTGCATGGTCTGTTAATTAGAAAGCAGTCCAGGTCAGGTCTTCTGTTGCCACAGGTTGCTTCCGAAAGGGGTTGGGATACCCAGACATTTCTGAATGAAACCTGTAGAAAAGCCGGATTGCCTCCTGACGCCTGGAAAGATGGTGATACTGAGATATACTTTTTTTCGGCAGATGTGTTTTAGTCAAAAAGATTTCAGTAATGACGGCGCAAAAGACTTCCCAGAGGCTGCCCGTGGAGATTGGAGCTAAAATTGTATTGCCCTAAATGTGGTCATAAAATTAACGACGGGGAAGGGCAGGAATATTGCGACCAGTGTGGACAGAAACTCCCTTACATTGAGTCTGCGAGTTTGTCGGGGGTATCGAGCCACACAGAGACTGACACGGGAAGAAACAACTCACCGGATACCGGATCACCTTGGGAAGATGAAACCAGCGCAGGTTTTTTCCCCGCGCTTGCTATGACCGTATACCAGACGCTTTTTCAGCCCGCCATATTCTTCAGGAACATGCCTCGAGGCCGTGGGCAAACGCTACCAGTCATCTACTGTCTCATACTCGGGGTCGCAGGCGCCATTCTGGGAATGGTTGCAGATTCGCTTGCGGAATCTCCGGTGATGACTCACGGCAGTTTTGTGAGGCAAATGGCCATCAGCTCAATACTGCTAGTGCCTTTTCTCATGATAACGGAGCTATACATCGGGGCGGTATTTCTACATTTGAGCATGATGATATTTGGAGCTGCCAAAGAAAATTTCGCTACCACCATTCGGGTCGTATCGTATTCTTCCAGTCCAAACATTTTCTATGTAGTCCCTTATTTCGGGTGGCTTTTGGTTGCTATATGGAGTTTCTGGATCACGGTTGTGGGGATCAGGGTTGTTGGCGAAGTCGGTCTGGTCAGAGCTTTGATAACGGCGCTTGCGCCTACCATTTTGCTGATCATCCTCATTCTTGCGGTGGCCCTGTCACTAGTTGGGTTGATAGGTATCGCTTCATTTGCATGAGGCAGATTCCATCTGGTGCAATCAGTGGACTTCTGGCTGTTTTTCATTAATCCTGGTATCAGGCAATGAAACGACATCTGTAAGATTTATCAGGCCATCCCATGGCATAGGTCTTTCCACATTGCCTATGTTCATCCTCAATCGACTCCAATCGGAAAATTCAACCTCTATCGAAACAGCCCCATCATGGTGTCGCTCAAGAGTAGCCCTTTCGGGAAAATTCCCATTGCCATTCCTTGGGAACAGGCCCCAGTAAAAAGTGACTGGTAGCTCAACATGTTGGACAAACTCAATTGATGGCGCGTGGACATCTTTTCCGTCAATGGATGCCCAGCCACGGTGAGGACTGTTTTCTCCAATGGCTACCGAGCATTTCATTCCCAAGGGCGCCCCTATAGGAGCTATCATGAAATCTAGCCCCATTGCGTTGGTTACATGTGCCGAGCAAGACTCAGGGATCAGTTCAACCTCCGAAGGATAACATTTCCAGCATGAGCTTATTTTGTGATTTCCAGATCCACAGAAGAGGTCCCTCACTATCCAGAACTGACCGCGTACAAAGAAAATGGATCTTGTCATGTGAATGTTTTCTAACATTCTGGAATCTGAAACCCGACTGGCGCCAGTTGCAATAATCAGATCCCCTTTCTGTTCCACGATCAGGGATCCATCGCCTGGGTTTATCCTGATTTTATAAGGCAGGGAAGCTCTTGGCGGAGTTGCGTCATCGACTAGCGCAACATTGTGGGATCTGGCTGATCGGTAATATTCGGTCGCGGGTCCTGGGGCGTAAGCCGATATTCCAGGATCTATGAGTCCCGAATGGCCGCCGAAACTGGCATCAACAGAAAGATTGTCCCCATGAACATGAGCTGCGCCGGCGGGTCCAGCCCTGAAGATGAGGAAGTTGCTGTTTCTTTCTTTTGATGACCGCATCACCACTATTCCGCTGTCAGGATAGTGATCAAAGTCTGGTTCTTGATCCTTCGTCAAATGGTCAAAGTCTCTGCGAGGCAATGCATTCGTTCCAAAAATAGCCCTGATTCTGTCCAGCACAGCTGAGTGATCGCCGTTGCAGCTCCCTGAATCGTTTATGGAAGGCCACGAGCCATCAGGACGTCTGAGCGAATCCAGATATCTTGCGGCCTTGATCAGCCTGGAATCAAACTCTTCGGGAACATCGAACCCGCAAAATCGTGCGGTGGAGCGGAATTCCAGAAGGGCGTTCAAACATATTGAGTGGTATAGTGGTGATACTTCAAAGTGTGTCCCATCCTCAAAAAACTGTTTCCTGACATGCTCGTAGATCCTTCCGGATCCGGTATCAAACCATTGTTCTGAGCTCTTCAGTTGCGGAAAAAGGAGCCCCGCCTGGGCCAGAGCTGAAGATTCAACAATTATCCAGTTATTTGGATGTCCACTATGATCCATCAGACTTTGAGCATGTTCCCAGATCGAAGCCAGCATCAAGGATCTTATCCTGGCCGAAATATTTGAATTGCCCCACGTAAGACCAATGACCCAGAACCACTCTCTCAATCTCCATGCCACTGTTAACGTTTCCCAAGAGGGACCAGCTCCTCCATTTGAGTTTAATGGAGCCGGATTCAATCTGATCCAGTCTTCAAGGGTATCTTCAAGGAACTCTCTGCATCGCGGGCATCCAGAGGCGGAAAGCTCCATCGCCACAGGCCGAAGGAAATGATGGCGGTTTAGGAAATGGGTCCATTCATGAGCCCCCCAAGGGTTATATTTCCAATCGATACGACCTTCAATGGACTGGCCCATTATTGTGCCCGATAGCACTGCTTCTGAGCTATCAGCTGGATATGGATGAGGAGGCTGAACCCTAAAACTGTTGTCTGAAGCTGAAAAAGGCATTATACGGTCTGTTTTGCCTGAATCGGGGTAGAACAGATGTGTGGCGTCTTGGTTGCCTGTAAGGCGCGTCAACTCCTTTAAGTCCCATTTCAGGAGAGTCTTCAGGCCTCTTGGTTGCAGGCGCGGTCCGTTGGGCCTCTCGAAGGACAGACCATGTAGAGAGAA
Source organism: uncultured Desulfomonile sp. (assembly GCA_964542775.1). Taxonomy (GTDB): domain Bacteria; phylum Desulfobacterota; class Desulfomonilia; order Desulfomonilales; family Desulfomonilaceae; genus CAITZA01. The sequence goes on along the minus strand of CAZIVV010000088.1, from coordinate 32,346 downwards.
TAATCTTACTGTCAAAGGCCCCGAATCAGCAAGGTCCTTATCCCTGCAAACAAATATTTCGACATGCGGCATTTCTCTCCAATGAACCGACTCTCCGTAAAAGCCGAAAGACTCAAGCGGGAAAAGGAGCTGGGTCTTTGTGAACTCAGCAACTATTTCTCTTCCACCAGATAGCATGACATTGCCTGATGTGGTCCCAATAGTCGGTTCTGGATCCTGCTTCAGGTTGATGCCGACAAGGACTGATCCAAAAGACAGATTCTCTATTTCGAGGGCTAGCGTATTGAAGGGCGCGAGCTTGCCACGACTCAGAAGAAGGCTCAGACAGATTCTCGAGGGAGCTTTGATGATGCCGGCGTTGATCAACGTGTCCGGCCCGGTGACGATGTTTTTGAAGTAACTGAGCGTTTCACTGGCGACGAGCTTGTCCCTGAGAAACTGAGTTGGAGGCAGATCGGGATTTCGCATTTATCTCATGAATCGCCAAAAGTTTTAAGGCGTTTGATAATTTTGGTAACAAGGTCTTGAGGACTGGTATCGGCTATTATAGTTGCGCGGGTTTTTCTTTCTGTGTTTGCCGCCAGCTCCAGATACTTACCGGAGAGTCCGCCGGTCCCTTCCAGGACGCCTATGATGTTGTTCGCGGCGAAATCGTCGTGAGCTACAGTGAATTCGTTCAAGGTTCCCATCCCACCGGATATGAAGATACACGCGTCACAGCTCCGTACCAGGACAACATTCCTGCCTTTGTTTCCCATCCCAGTGAATATTGTCACCTCACTATCGATCGGATAGCCAAAATCAGTGACATGGCTTTGGCTGTTTATTGCAGGTGAGATGGCAATAGTCATACCACCGGCTCCAACGGCGCCCATTACAGCGCAACGTGGAAGACCGGTGCAGCCTCCGGTGAGGACTAAAGCCTCATGAAACGCTATCTGTCGACCGAGGGCATGGGCCAGGCCAGCCAGGCGAGAATCTACGGGTTCTCTGGAAGAGCCCATTACACCAATTTTGTATTTTCGGGGCAATGTCCTGTGTCTCCTGAGTGTTAGCGGTATGTGCTCTGAAAGCTTGAATCAGGGTGGTCATTCAGGCTATTCTTGACAGCCTATTACGTTAAGTATAACTATTCAACGATTATTCTAACAAAAGGTCCTGGTTAAAATCATGACAAATTATGCGGCGATTATACTGGCGGCTGGCAAGGGAACCCGGATGAAGTCGAACCGTTGCAAGGTCTTGCATGAGATTTCTGGAAGACCCATGATTTCATACGTTCTGGACTCAGCCAGAGAATCGGGATGTGAGAAGATTTCACTGATCGTAGGCCATCAGGCTGACAAAGTAAAAGAAATCCTCGTGGGTGAGAAAGTATCCTTTGAGCTTCAGGAACCCCAACTCGGCACAGGTCACGCAGTAGAATCGGCCCGCAACGCTTTCAGGGACTTCAATGGACATGTCCTCATCCTGTGCGGTGACATCCCACTGCTAGAAGGTTCGACATTGAGATCGATGATTGAAGCTCATGAGAAAGCTCAGAGCAGGCTATCTGTCATGACTGCAATTGTTGAGCGGCCTTTTGGTTACGGCAGAATCAAAAAGTCCGAATCTGGTCTGATAAAGAGTATCGTAGAGGAAAAGGACTCCAACGCTGATGAACGCCTGATAAACGAAATTAACGCCGGGGTATATCTGGTTGAATCCAGACTTCTGTTTGATCTGTTGACAAGACTCAAGCCGAACAACGCCCAAGGGGAGTACTATCTGACTGATATAGTGGCTGAGGCCAATAAAGATGGAATACCTGTCAACGCATATTGCATCAGCGACTTTTCGGAAGCTTCAGGAATCAATTCCCGCGCCGATCTCGCCTATGCGATCAAGAAAACCTATGAGCGTATAGGGGCCAGGCACATGGCAAACGGTGTCACCATAGTAGATCCTTCCACGACCTACATAGACTGGGATGTCGTCATAGGAGTCGATACTGTGATCTGGCCGGGTGTTGTCATTTCTGGTCGTACGGTCATTGGAGAAAGGTGCGCCATAGAACCACACGTCTTCATTTCGGATTCTGAGATAGGCAATGACTCAAAGATATTACTTGGGTCCAGGTTGAACCAGACCTTGGTTTTGGATCGGGCCTCAGTCGGACCCATGGCCCATCTAAGACCGGATGCCCGGATTGGCAAGGATTGCAGGGTAGGAAATTTTGTGGAAGTAAAGAAGACGGCTCTCGGCGATGGGAGCAAGGCGTCACACCTGACATATCTGGGCGACAGCGAAATAGGCAAAAATGTCAATATAGGCTGTGGAACGATCACCTGCAATTACGATGGAAGAAAGAAACACAAGACAGAGATAGGAGACAACTGTTTTGTGGGATCAGATGTTCAGTTTGTTGCGCCTGTAAGTGTCGGACAGGGTTGTGTAATCGGAGCAGGTAGCACCATCACAAAGAATGTGCCCGAAAGGTCGCTAGCGGTAACCCGCTCCAAACAGAAGGTCTATCCTTTGAGGCAAGGCCAGGGCCCCAAGACTGAACATGAAAATAGCTAACCTCGAACTGGAGGGAAACGTCTTTCTAGCGCCAATGGCCGGCATCACCGACGCTCCATTCAGGCGCATAGTGCAGCATTTCGGAGTGTCAGCTCTCTGGACCGAAATGATCAGCGCTCACGCAGCCTTAAGATCCAAAAGGTCACTTGAGACGACGAATCTGGCCCGGCATTCGGTCCCAACGTTTTTTCAGATAGTGGGCCACGATCCCTCAATAATGTCCGATGCAGCTGGTCTGCTTCAGGATTTGGGCGCGTCAGGTATAGACATTAATATGGGATGTCCTGCACGTAAAGTCGTGGGATCAGGATCGGGGGCAGCTCTCATGAAAGATCTGAATCTTGCTGCCCAGATAGTCAGATCAGTCCGAAAATCTGTATCCACCCCTCTTACGATAAAGATGCGTCTGGGTTGGGATGAAAAGAGCTACTCGGCTCCCGAGCTTTCACTCATAGCCGAGTCCGAGGGGGCTGACGCCATTATTATCCACGGGCGCTCAAGATCCGCCGGTCATTCAGGTCCTGTTTCGCACGATTCCATTGCCCAGATAAAATCCCGCTCATCCATACCGGTAATCGCAAATGGTGGGATAAACCATGTCGAGGATGCCCTGGATCTCGTCGCCAATTCGAGTTGTGACGGAGTCATGATTGGCAGGGGAGCGCTTGGAAGGCCATGGTTACCTCGATTGGTCCTGGCCAGCCTGAGAAAAGAAGAAAAAGTCTTGGTTGACGAGAATGTTTCTGATACTATCCAAAAGCATTTCAGGGACCAGATTGAGACATTTGGGGATCAGGTTGGGGTTCGGAGAATGCGCAAACACCTTGGGTGGTATTCTAAAGGTTTTCCCAATGGGGCAGATTTCAGATCCAAAGTCTTCAGGGAAACAGATCCTGAAAACATCATGCTCATGGTTCAAAACTTTTTTGGAAAGGTCGCAATTTCATGAAATCTGAATACACTGACATTACGACTCTCTCCGAAGAACCTTGCTCTTGTGACAAAAATGATGAGACCCCAATAAAGATAAGTCCCAACATCACGGAATCACTTGATTCGCTGGTCGAATATCTCGTTGACAACAATATTGATGGCATTCATCCCCTGATAATGGGTGAGATAGAAAGAAGGCTCATTATCAAGGTTCTCGAACGTAGCAGGGGAAACAAGCTCAGGGCCGCCAGACGACTCGGAATGAGCCGGAACACATTTCACAGGAAAATGCTCAAGCTTCAGGAATCTATCGATTTGGAAAACCTGGATTCTTGAATCATCAACTTGCGCGGCTTAGCCTTTGCGTGTCCGGAATTAGTAATTCCTTAGAAATCGTTTGCAGATGTGGCGCTGTGTGAAGTCAGGCCCAATTTGGCAATAAAGGTTGGTTTTGGACAACACCACACGTCGAACCGAACGATTATTTGTGTGCTTCGGGACGTGAATTCTTAGTATCATGACGGGAAGCTTTATCTGAGCCAGTGTATGTAGAAACATCCATAATAGTATTGAGTGTGATAGCCGGCGCCTACATGGCCTGGAACATCGGGGCGAACGATGTCGCCAACTCCATGGCCTCAGCGGTCGGAGCTCGCGCAATTACGCTGCGGCAGGCGCTCTTTATCGCCACTATTCTGACTTTTTTGGGCGCTACCCTAGTCGGTTCGCACGTTGCGCAGACTATCAGGAAAGGGATTATAGACGCTCAGGTTGTCGGAGATCCACGGACGGTACTGTTAGGGTTATTGTCGGCCTTGTTGTCGGCGTCCCTGTGGGTTTGTTTGGCCACTTATCAAAACCTGCCAGTGTCTACTACTCATTCGATAGTCGGAAGCATGGTCGGCTTTGGACTGGTTAGTGGTGGGGTGAGCGCAGTCAACTGGTCGCAGGTGCTTTTCATAGTCATTTCATGGGTTTTGTCGCCAGTGCTCAGCGCCGCCTGCTCATTTCTGATCTTCAGATTGATAGACAGGCTTGTTCTGTCACGTATGGACACCGTCAATGGCGCCCTCAGGACAACACCTACACTCATAGCCGCCACCATTTTCATAATGACTCTGGCGCTTTTCCTGGACACCCCCCTCAGCCGAAAAATGGAACTCGGACCATCAGGCTCGATTCTGGCTTCACTTGCTGTCGGCATTGCGGTCTACATGATCTGTTCTGTTGTGCTTAGAAAGGTCTTCGCAAAACACAATATAGCTGTTGCAGAAGATATATTCAGGTATCTGCAGATCATGACATCCTGCTACGTTGCTTTTGGAAATGGAGCTAACGATGTTGCGAATGCGATGGGGCCGCTGGCCGGGATTTATTTCATTTATTCCACTGGATCTATAGCAGCCGCCTCACCCGTTCCTGTCTGGATGCTGGCATTTGGAGGTTTTATGATCTGCGTGGGGATTTGCACCTGGGGCTACAGGGTTATTGAAACAGTCGGATCCAAGATAACGGAGTTGACAAGTATCAGGGGTTTTGTGGTGGAGTTCTCTGCAGCCACGATGATACTGATAGCATCCATGCTGGGTCTGCCTGTATCGACAACTCACGCAGCCATCGGCGCATACGTTGGCGTAGGGCTGGCCAGGGGATTGCAGGCTCTGGACATTGGTGTGTTATGGAAAATAATGTTGTACTGGGTGATAACTGTACCAGTAGCGGCAGCTACGTGCGCTATAATATATAGTATACTTACGGCTATTTATTGATTCAGGCAGGTGATTCATGAGAAACCCTCTAATAAACATGATCAGGCGATCTCCCCTCGAGAATAGTCTCAAACACGCTTTGAAGGTGGCCCTTTGTGGTCCTGTTTTTGTTAAGGCTGTTGACGCCTATTTTAAGGGAGAGTCAGATCAGTTTGAGCTATTGAAAGAGGAGATTCGCGATATAGAGGCTGAGGCAGATCGAATCAAGAGAAATGTGCGAGCCCATTTGCCACCATCCATACTGATGCCTGTGGAGAAATCGGTATTTTTCAGCTTCCTGAGAGAGGCGGACAAAGTCGTGGACTGCATAAAGAACGCTCTCTACTGGATGTCATACTACAGGCTTTCCTTACCGGAGGATATTCAGAAGGACTACATGGTTCTAGTCAGGCAGGTGGGTGACTACCTGGGATTTTTGCCTGAAATGGTGCTTCGGGCCCACACCTACTTCCAGACACGGATGGAAACTGACAGACAGGCTGTAAAAGACATCATTAGGGAAATAAGATTTCGTGAGAAAGAGTCCGATGATCTTGAAAAGACTATTTTCATCAGGCTATGCGCTGACGAGGAAATGGCGCCTAAGACTTTTTTCCTCATGATAAAACTTGTAGAAACCACTGGAGACATCGCAGATCATCTCGAAAACAGCGGTGATATGATCCGAATAATGATTGCAAGGTAGTTTGGGCAATCAGCCTGTCAGAAAGTTTTTACGACTATATCACTTATAATATTGGCTGCCTCGTCAACACGGTCAGCGCTCCGGTTGAAGTGTCTGTAAATCTCTCTGTAGGCGAACATCATACGTGGCTCATCTCCCAGGAATAATTCTTTGAGAGCTGAGAGGAAAGCGTCGTTCATTTTATTCTCGACTTTCTTTGCCCTCACGGCATATTCAACCGCAACATTTGGGTTTTTCTTGAGGTGTTTTATTGCGTTAACAAGGTTCTCCGCCCCTTTGTGAAGCAGTTCTGACATCTGAATCAGATATGGGTTGCTCTTAACTTCAAAGGTTTCCATTTCCTTGACAGTGTTCTGGGCATGGTCGATGACATCGTCTATCGCCCTGGATAACGAGAATATGTCTTCCCTGTCCATCGGGGTCAGGAAAGTCTGATTAAGTTCATCGATCAGTATCCTCCTTATGTCATCAGCTTCCTGCTCGAGTTTTTTAATCTCTTCGGCTTTTCCCTCGCCTGACAGAAAAGATACTAAAGCTTTACATCCTGCCAGTGTTTTCTCTGCCTGGGAAAGTAGCAGTTCATAAAAATCGATCTCTCTTTTTTTGCTGAATATGTTCCAGAAAGCCATTAGCATTCCTCTACAACAGAATAGCGCCCGTGTTGAATAACCAGCACAAAATAGCGCCCATTATTGCGCACACAGGAAATGTCATCAGCCACGCGTATGCAATGTTTCCCGCTGCGGACCACTTGACTCCACTCAATCTGCGTGAAGCGCCAACCCCCATGACTGAGGATGCTATGACCTGCGTTGTGCTAACGGGAAACCCAAAGAGTGATGCGCAGAATATCACTCCAGTCGATGCCAATTGGGAGGCAAACGAATGGACCGGCTCCATTCTGCATATTCCGAATCCAACCGTCTTGACTATCCTCCATCCACCAAGAGCCAACCCCGTCGATATAGCAAATGCGCAACCAAGTATAGCCCAAAATGGCAGAGGAAGAACACCGTGCATTTCTCCTGAACCCGCAGCCAGCGTTATGGAGATCAGGCCCATCGATTTCTGAGCGTCGTTTGATCCATGGGTCGCAGCCAGAAAGACTACGGTCGGCCTTTGAAGGAAAGCAAAAAGACCGCTTATGCCTCGGTGTGATGTCCTGAATGCTGCGCGAATCATCGAAAAAATCCAGTATCCCAAAACAATACCGATTAGCGGACTTGTTAGCATCGGGATTAGCACCGTCGTGAAAACCCGGTCATAACAAACAGAAGCCTGTCCTAACGAAACGACTCCAGCCCCAACCATACCACCCAGTAAAGCGTGTGAACCGCTGGAGGGAATGCCAAGATACCATGTTGGCAATTTCCAGGTCATAGCGGAGATGACCGTCGATCCTACCATTATGTAAAGACCGGTTGGCGTTAATTTCTCCATCATTTCAGGGTTCAGGATGTTGGAAGACATCGTGGCCGCTACGGCGGTTCCGAGAATAAGGGGTCCCAGGAGTTCCCCCAGGAACGCCAACGCCAGGGCCCTCATCGGACGTATCGATCGCGAGCAGATGATCGATGCTATAACATTTCCACCGTCATGGAAGCCATTGACAAATGCGAAAAGAAAAATAGAAGTCATACAGACATAAAATATTGTTTCCTCCAACATTGTAAGCCTACCTCAATACAGTCTGAAGACTTCTGCTGATGAACGTCTCAAGTCGACCAGATCTGGAAACGGTATTTCCGAAAAAAAATCCGTGGATTTTGAATGTGCAGGAAATATACCCTCAAGCATCCCTACTGTCGAGATTGAGAATATCTTTATCAATATTCAACCTCCTGAACTGCTGTGGGTAATAAAACGTTTTGTCCACAGGATCTGGGTTTCGCAGGGCTTTGTATCAGATGAGTTCATATTTTTTTGTTCTGGCGTCTCAGGCTCGCGAGCTGATCGATACGACGGCTTTCGGCTCAGGTTCCCTGCAGTTGGAGCTTTCCTGAAGAATAAAAACTTTTACAGGTTGTAAAGACGGTTTACACTCCAGTGGGTGTTGGCAAGGCCAGTTGCAGGGCGCCGAAAAAAGAACCAAACGTGTCTGAGCCTCTATTGTGGCTCTTTTTGGACTTTAGCCGCTTGAACTTAGTTCTTGACACACAACTTTAAAGAAATATAATGATGTTAGTTCTAAAAAATTCGTGTGGAGATTTCAATGGATTCCGAAAAGCCTGTTGCTCTTCTTGAAGAAAAGCTCATGCGTCTGATTGAGCAAAACGATCAGATCAGAAGAGAACAGGAGAGGTTCGGTCGAGAGTTGGAAAAAAGGGATAAAAGGATAGGAGAACTCGATCGCACCCTTAAGAAAGTGCAACGTGATCACAAAGCGGCTAAAGGCAAACTTGATAAAATAATCGAAAAATTGGAGGCTTTTACCTGACAGAAAACTGCAGGGCCGGTTCGAAGGATTCTGTCGTCGATCCCCCCTGACCACTCTGAAGCGGTCACTGTTACACTATTAGGTCGGGAGTAAGTTTTTTGAGGTCCTGGCTATGGAGAATGGCCTCGAACAGACTTGGGTTTTCCTGGCTCCCGCTCCGAAAGCTTGAAAAAACAGACCAAAGTAATATCCACATTAGACAAGGTTTTGCTCATTCCCTTGGGACTGAGATGTTTTTCGAGAGCCAACTCGATCGACAGGCTCGTTGGGACCTGGATGAGCGAACCGACTGATTCTCAAAGGCTAGCGGCCCCGAAGAGAAGAGTGTTTATGTTTCCCCTGCGCAGTGCGTGTGTGGCAACAATTTTTTGAGCCAACACTCAAAAAATGGGATTCGGCCCCGGTTGCGTTGTGCAAGCCCGCCATGAAGTGGGACGCCTTTAGTGATCGCTAGGATCCCACCTGGGAAACCAGGTTCAAAGGTTGTTCTACCACGGCTGAAAGCGGGGGATATTTAAACGCTTGGGTCGTCTTTTAACCTGCCCGACAAACCGGGATTAGCGATTGAGCCTCTGGATAGCCATTCAGGGAACGTATATATAAGTTTTTACTAGCTGGTATGATTTAACTTATTGTTCACACCCTAGGCGGATCTTCTGATGTCTTTCCTGCTGGTTTTCGACGCCTGTATATCCCGTTAACTTCATAGGACGGAGGGGGTTGTGGGATCCATTCCCGTATTTATCTATGCCCTTTTTGCCTTGATAGCAGGTCTCGCAGCCGGTTTCTACGCGGCTCGTCATCTGGATGAAAGGCGTATTGATTCAGCAAAAAATGACGCCAATGAAATAGTTAGGAGCGCGCAAAAAGAGGCCGAAACTATTAAGAAAGAGGCGTTGCTTCAGGCGAAGGATCAGTTATTCCAGGCGAGAAGTGATCTGGAAAACGAGATCAAAGAGCGACGAGGAGAACTTTCATCGCGCGAAGCTCGACTCCTGAAAAAAGATGAGAACCTTGAGCGAAAAGCCAGCCAGCTCGAAAGCAAAGAAAACGCTCTCATGAAACATGAGCGCGAGATCGAAGCTGGACACAAACGAGCGAAGGAAAAAGAGCGTGAGGCTGAAAATCTGCTCAAGAGGCAGCAGGAAAAGCTCGAGTACGTAGCGGGGCTATCGACTGCCGAAGCTAAAGACATGATCCTCAAAAAAGTCGAAGATGAAACCCGACTTGAGTGTGGAAGGATAATACGTCAGATTGAGGATGAGACACACACTCAGGCTGACAAGAAAGCCAAGGAAATTATTTCCACGGCTATAGGTAGATATGCAGCAGATTACATTGCTGAGAGGACCGTTTCTGTTGTGAATCTTCCAAATGAAGAGATGAAGGGACGTATCATCGGTCGTGAGGGCAGGAACATCCGGGCTATCGAGGCCGCTACAGGAATAGACCTCATAATAGACGACACACCCGAAGCGGTTATCCTTTCTGGCTATAATTCTGTTCGCCGGGAAGTGGCCAGGCTTTCGCTTGAGCGGTTGGTCAATGACGGACGCATACATCCAGCACGGATAGAAGAAGTTGTAAAAAAAGTTTCTCAGGAGATGGAAGAGGCCATAGTGGAGGCGGGAGAGCAAGCGAGTTTTGATGTGGGGGTTCACGGAATAAACCCTGAACTCATGAAACTCCTGGGTAAACTCAAATATAGGACATCATTTGCCCAGAACGTGTATCAACACTCGATCGAGGTGGCCTTTCTCTGTGGAATAATGGCAGCCGAGCTGGGTCTGAACCAGAAAAAGGCCAAACGTGCAGGCCTGCTCCATGATATTGGAAAGGCTATAGATCACGAAGTTGAAGGCGCTCACGCCGTTATAGGCGCGGACATAGCCAGGCGCTATGGCGAGGCTCCATTGATCGTAAACGCTATAGCTTCCCATCATGGGGATGAAGACCCGACCAGTCCAATAGCTGTTCTCGTGCAGGCAGCCGACACGCTCTCCGCCGCGCGGCCAGGCTCGCGTCGAGAAATGCTCGAGAATTACGTCAAGAGACTTGAAGACCTTGAGCGTATTGCCGATTCTTTCAAGGGTGTCAGTAAATCGTTTGCCATTCAGGCCGGCAGAGAGATCCGCATCATCGTTGAAAATGTCAATATTAAGGATGAGGGGCTTACCTTGCTGGCGCGAGATATCCGCAAAAAGATTGAGAAAGAGTTGTCTTACCCCGGGCAAATCAAGATAGTTGTTATCCGGGAAGCCAGAGCCATCGACTTTGCACGTTAAGTAATAGAATCTCTCAGGCTTTTTAAAAAAGCGTTCTAGCATTTTGCCATGGCAGAATACTTTTTTAGGGCGTTTGCGTTTCCTTCAAGCCAGTCAGGAAAATAATCTTTTCCGACCAAGGAACTTTGGCTGAGGTGACAGATTCCTGTCACCTCCATCCATGAATCGTCACGAAAAAATAAGGATCGTCAATCATGGTTCACAGGGAGAGTTTCATGAGTGATCAGGAGCAGCCCACATCAGCTGAAGATGGCATGAGATCGTCCCTACTGACTGAAATGGTTGGAGGTCTGTCCCACGAACTGGCCCAACCGCTAAATGCGATCAACCTGGCTTGCGAGGTAATCCGTCTAAAATTGGAGCGATCGGGACTTTCCGATGCTGAAAAACAATTTTTTTTCGTCAGAGTGGGAGGAATCAAAACCCAGGTCACAAAAGCCAGTCTGGTCATTGACCAGTTCAGGCGTCTGTTCAGTGATCAGCCATCTGATAGTGCCCCCGTTGATCTGGAAAAATCTCTCAACAAGATTGTTGGACTCTTGGGGCAGCAACTCAACTCGAGGGGAATCAGCCTATCCACAGACGTTTTGCAACAAGGTTGTCTTGCCGCGTGCCCTGGCCAGGCAATAGAATTGGCGATTGCACAATGTGTTGTATTTGTTAGATGTCGATTGGAACAAATCAGGAAATCTGCGGAATTAAAAGGCTCAACGGCCAATTCCTGTATGGTGGCAAGGATTGAAAACCGGGAATCAACATGTCTGTTGCAGTTTCGATGGAACGATGATTGCGATGAGTTAGCTGCAGAGGGATTCAGTCAACTCGTTGTCAGTTCAGGTATTCTGGAGACCCGTGACAGTCTCAGAAAACATGGCGGAGAATTAACAATGGCCCCGGGTCTGATCACCATCGAGGTTTCAGCGGCCCAGGAGAGCACAAATAACCCGTGATTATAGCCTATTTCATCACTATCTTCGACCGATCTTAGTCATTGACAAGACGCGCTCTTATGGTATTATTTAAGGTAAGGGATAGATAGATTTGTAATTATTAGTAAAATGACTCTGGAGTTAATTTGGTGAAGGTCTCTGAAGCTCCCCACCTCGAGGGCTCCTGCAAAGCCGTCAATAGGTCATTGACCTTAGCCATCCTGTTGTTGATCCTCATGACGCTATTTCTTTCCGGTTGTGCTTCCACAAACGGAGTTGTGAAATCGAACCTCACCGGTGGGCAATCGGTAACTAATGCGTTCTCCAGAGCGCTGGCTTTCGGCGCGGAGAAACTGAGGCCCTCAAAAAAGAACGCTGGATCCTATCCCGAAATACCTCTGGAAGAAAATGATCCGCGGGTGCAAAAATTCGTCCGGGAGTATGCTTACGAACGACGGGAATCAACCAGGAGATATCTGGCTCAGGCTGAGCCATATCTACCTATGGTCAAAAAAGTCGTCAAGGACAATGGTTTGCCCACGGAGATAGCGTTCCTGTTTCTGCTGGAATCGGGTGCAAACCCAGAGGCGAGATCTCCGGCGAATGCTTTGGGTATGTGGCAATTCATGCCCGCTACCGCCAGAAGTTACGGATTGCGCGTGGACAGTTATGTTGATGAGCGTCTGGACCCCGAAAAATCAACCAAATCGGCTTTGTTATACCTAAAGGATCTCTATGGAACTTTCGGTTGCTGGAGGCTTGCGCTGAGCGCCTACAACTCAGGCGAGAACAAGCTTAATAAAGTCCTTTGCCAGGAAGACGCAACCGAATACGACGACATCAGTTCCAGTAGAAAATTGAAAAAAGAAACGCGTGAATTTCTGCCGCGTTTCCAGGCTCTGACGATAATAGCCAGGAATCCTGTAAAATATGGGTTTCCCAAACTTCAGGAAGAATTTGATCATGAAAGTAGTGAATATGTCACTGTAGAAGGGGCGTACCGCCTCGGGGATATTGCTAAAGCATTGGGTGAGACCCAGGAAAAGCTGTCCGATTTCAACCCGGCGCTGATCAGGGATGTAACCCCGCCTGACGGACCTTCTTTTCCGTTAAGAATCCCTGCCGGAAAAAAACCAATACTGCTGGCAAGTTTGAAGAAATTACGACCCGACAACCATCAGAAACCGGTTTACCATGTCATATCCAGAGGGGATACTCTAAAGAGTATTCTCAAAAAATACAGAACGAGTAAGGACAAGCTGGCTGGGCTTAATCCTGACGTGAATTTGAACAGGAAGCTGGTCAAAGGGCACAGGCTGGTGATTCCAGTGGTTGCAACCAGGACAAACGGGCTTTCTGAAGTCAGTTCCGTCAAAAACAGGGGACGGTCTCACGGATCTTGACGATAGAACAAAATTTCAGATAACCGTGGCGCCCCTCGTAGTTATGACCTGTAATCGGCGTTGATTGTCACATATTCTTCAGAGAGATCAGACGTAAGAATCGTTGCCTGCCCCGACCCAATCTTTAAATCAATCGTAACAGAAAACCGTTGGCCCTGCATGACCTGATGCGCCCTTTTTTCCCAGTCGCTTTCGACGAGCTTTCCATTGACCACGATTGGCACTTCTCCAATGGACAGGTCAACTACCGCCGGGTCGAAGTGGACGCCAGAATTTCCGGCAGCGCATATTATTCTTCCCCAATTCGGATCCTGACCGTGAAAGGCAGTTTTGACAAGAGGAGATTCTGCTATTTTTCTGGCCATTTGCGACGCTGAATGGTTATCCGAGGCCGAGACAACGTGAACCTCCACCAGTTTCGTTGCTCCTTCTCCATCCTTTACGATTTGTTCAGCCAGATCAAAGCAGGCTTCCTTCAATAGCGACAGGAATGTTTCCCTGTCGGCGGGTAATTGGGACAGTTCAGGAGAATTCACGGCTCCGCCAGACAAGATAATCGCCGTGTCATTAGTGCTTGTGTCACCATCAATCGTGACAGCGTTGAAACTAAGATCACAGCAAGCGCTGAAACTGGCATTCAGAAAATCCCGGTCAACCCTGACATCCGTCATCAGGACAGCCAGCATGGTGGCCATGTGTGGAGCTATCATCCCGGCTCCCTTACACATTCCTGCAATTCTGAACGGACCGGTTGACAGCATCCCGGTTTTCAGGACTGTCTTTGGCAATGTGTCCGTGGTTAGTATCGCATCTGATACATCAAGAAAAGAGCCCGTTGAAAGATTTTGGACAAGATCAGGTATCTTTGCCTTCATCCTATTTACCGGAAGATGAGCCCCTATGACCCCCGTTGACATAGGAATGACAAGACTCGAATTGATGGATATTTGGTCTGCCAGCGCATCCACGAGATTCTGAGCGTCCACTAGGCCTTTGGGACCTGTGTAGGCGTTGGCGTTGCCCGAATTTACAAGCACAGCCTGACATTCGCCTGTAGAAAGGACCTTTCGGGTCAAGCTTACCGGCGCAGCGTGGACCAGATTCTGTGTGGTCACTCCTGCTACAATTGCAGGCCTGTCTGAGACAATCAAAGCAAAATCCAGCCTCACCAGTCCAATTTTCTTGACCTCTGCTGACACCGCTGAAAATCTGAAACCGTCCACATCTATAGCCATTGCGTGCTGTCCCATGATTACAAATACACTCCAAATTCGTTGAGTTTCTGAGTCAGTAACCTGGCGTTCTCAAACCGTATGGTCCTGATACCCAGCAAGGCGGCTCCCTCAAGATTTTCCAGGATATCGTCGATAAAAACTGCTTTCTGAGGATCGACACCAAATAGATTCAGGGCTTTTGTATAATACCGCACATCCGGTTTCATGTGACCAAGTTCATACGATAAAGCCGCCGCACGATAAAATCTGACAGAAGGGAATTTCTGCATGATCCAGTTGTAGTGCGCTTCATTCGTGTTTGACATCAGCCAGCAAGGAAATTTTTCCGCTAAAGTTGTCCCTATTTCTACTACATCTTCGTTCAACCAGAATATATCGCACCAGATACTCCTGAAATTGTCCAGAGAGGTTTCAAGACCAATCAGGTTGCCGATGGTCAAAAAAAAGTCCTCAAAAGACAGAGCCCCTAGTTCCAGTTGATTGCATGGAAGGCTAATTTTTTCAACAAAGGATTCCCGGTCGTTTGTTATCATCTCTGAGACACTGTCGGGAACCAGTCCTGTCAACCTGCCAAAGGCTATATTCCAGTCGAAAGGAACCAGGACCTTTCCCAGATCAAAAATTATGTCCGTAATAGATGGCTGTTGCGTATGCGGGGTCATTCAGCGTTTACGTCTAATTTTTTTGGAAGAGTTTTGATGCTTGTCGATATAGTCTTCCCATTCTAACATGAAACGTAGAACAGTTTCCCGTAGAGGCAGGTGAGCAAATTCAGATTCCTGTCTGATCATGTCCCAGAATTTGTCCAGTTCGGGAAAATTCTGATCGGTGAGGGTTAGCACCAGGGTATTTCCACAAGAGCAGTTTCTATACATCATGGTGAAAGGCTTCCCCATGACTCCACCCGCGTCTTCCATGGATTGGGCCTTGGCTTCAGTTTCCCAGATATACTGATGGAGATCGCAATACGTTTTTCCGCAGGCCCTGCATTCCTTCGCCGGAATCTTTCCTGAAGTATTTAGTTGAGCCATAAGCTCAATGAACTTTTGAAATTGGGGATTGCTCAACTGAAGGCGCCTAAATCTGCTTTTGCAAAAAAAACGGATCATGCCAAGCTAGCAAGTCACTGCAAAAGCCGGTAATTGAATTATAGTTCTGATTGTTAATCAAAAACAGACATATGGTCAACAGTATTATTGAATATATTAATCCTGCGTAATGAACGGCCTTCTCATGTCATGAAGGCTGATCTCTTCTGCTTCTTAACCACAGTTCTATCTTGTCTCGCCTAAAATAAAAGATTGAGATCAACACAGCGCAAACTATAGCAAGAGTTATGAGGAGAGGCCAGTTTTCATCATAAACAGCGGCTCCACTAAAGCTCAGCATTATTGTCCCTGGAATTCTTCCCAGGGTACAAACCAGGAAAAAAGTGAGGAAGCTCATCGGGCTAAGACCCAGGATATAAGACAAAATGTCTTTGGGAAATCCCGGAATAGTGAAAAAGGCCAGCGCAACCAGGATGCCCTTGCGATGTGTCAAAAATTCGAATCGATCAAGATATTTTTTGCTTACAACAAGTTTCACCAGAGGCAGTCCAATGATTCTTGCGGCCCAAAAAGCCATTACAGAACCCAGGGTTAAACCAATTGTGGAATAGAGCACATTGGGCCATACCCCAAAAATAAAGCCACCAACTGCGCCGGTAAATTCTCCAGGAATGGGAGCGAAAACTACCTGAAAGGCTTGAGCCAGAATAAAAGCAACGGGAGCCCAAGCCCCAAAACTTTCAATATAAAGGCGTAAATTCTCGCGTCCGCTAAACATGAACCTGAGCTGTTCAAGCAGGGTCTGTAAGTATCCAGTAAAAGCCAAAAAAGCTATGGTCATTAAAATAAAAGTGATCAAGCCCACCGACAACAGTAGCTTTGCGCGTTCATTTGTTTCTGGCATAGGTTTATTTTACCTGCGATTCTGGAGTTGAGAATTCAGATTCAAAGTGCTCCGGCTCATGCGTGAGACTCTTCATGACCTCGTCTTCCAGTCGCTGGATGAGGGGAGGAAAAGTCTTTGAATCCAGAGCCGATATTGGGATGCCATTGTAGGAAGAACATACATTCCGGACTATTTCTTCCGAGGCCAGATCAATTTTGTTGAAAACGCGCACCATCTGTATGTCGCTAAGATTAAGGCGTTCCAGAATCTGTTCAACCGCTTTCAACTGTTTCTCGAATGCAGGGTTGGAGCAGTCAATCACATGCAGTAGCACGTCAGCGTCGCGAAGTTCATCCAAAGTTGCGGAAAATGCCGTAAAAAGCTCCTCCGGCAATTCATGAATAAATCCCACAGTATCCGTGATTATGACTTCTGTTTCTCGTGGAAACCTCAATCGTCTGCTCGTAGGATCAAGTGTTGCGAAAAGTTTGTCTTCGACAAGAATGTCGGATTTAGTCAATTTGTTCAATAGAGTGGACTTACCCGCATTTGTGTAACCAACTATTGATATTACTGGAACTTGCCGTCTGTTGCGCAATCCCCGTCTGAGAGCCCTGTTTTTAGATATATTCTTGATCTGTTTTTCCAGAAAGCCTATACGGCTATGTATTCTTCTTCTGTCAATTTCGAGTCGTGTTTCTCCAGGACCTCTGCCTCCAATGCCACCGGTCAACCTGGATAACGCGTCATCTTTTTCCCTCAATCCCGGTAACGCGTATTTTAACTGAGCCAGCTCCACCTGTAGCTTTCCCTCTCTCGATTTTGCCCGCTGGGCGAATATATCCAGGATGACCTGCGACCTGTCCAATACCTTCAGTTCAGTAAAGTCGGCAATGGCCTTGACTTGAGCAGGTGTCAGCTCAGTATCGAAGATCAAAACTCCAGAGCCTTTCTGCAGGGCATCTACTACTATTTCACGCAGTTTTCCTTTGCCTACCACAAAATGTGGATCCACAGAATCACGTCTCTGTATGGCTGTCCCAACCACCCTTAAACCAGATGATTTGACCAGTTCGATCAGTTCATCAAGTGACTCTTCTATCTCCCATTCGCGGCCAACAGTCCTGCCTACCACATAAGCCCTTTCTTTAGACTTATCCACATCGAGAGACCTGACGGATTTCTCGATTTCGTCTTCCAGAGCATGTACGAATGCCAAAAAGTCCGTATCAAGTAGTGAAGGCGGCGTTGGAGCGAGCGTTTCGTAGACCTGACCGTCTGGATTGGGAGGCAGCAGATGAGCAATGTAACAGTAGGTTGGAAGACCCTCGGAGTCTACCCCGATGGCTGCTACCAAATCAAAACGTAACAGAGACAAGTCCGTGAGGTCTTCCTGGTTTAGTGGCTCGTTTTTCAGGTGAGTGTGTACAAACCTCAGGCCCCGTAATCTACCAGGGCCTATGCGCCACGAATCAAGTTTAGGGATCAATATCGATCGGGCGTCCCCGATGAGGACCATGTATATCTTACCTTTGCGATCAAACAGAACCCCGATCTGACGCCCCAACTCGAAAGAGAGTTCAGTCAGGATACGCGCAAATTCCTGTGTCACAATTGTGTTAGGGGGAATTCGCCGGGCAGCCAGCTTCTCCAGACGGGTGTGCTGCGACGGTTTTATTCCCTTCATCAATCCCTGGACTACACTCAAATCAGCTCCAACAAAAACGGTGGCATAGAATAACTGGCAATCTTTACAAGACGCGACCGATGGACAGCCGCGTCTATCATCAGTTTACGCCTGAAAATCGATTCCATCAAATTAACTGGCCTTATCTTCACCTTCTGGAAGAATCTTCAGGATAGCGCAGTTTTCAGGATTGAGATACTTGTTTGCAACCCTGTTCACATCCTGAAGGGTCACTTTGGCGATATTCTTGACGTATACGGCGTCATAGTCATAACCAAGTCCGTACAGGGTGTTTAACGCAGAATTTTCAGAGCGGGACCATGTACTCTGAAGGTGTATCAGATGATTTCCAATCAGGTTATTGATTGAATCCTTGACTTCCTTTTCCGTAAGGGAGTCTGAGCGGACTTTGCCTATTTCCCTGAATAGGCCTTCGACGGCATTGTCGATTTTGGATGTATCGCAAGCGATGTAAAATCCAAAAAGTCCTGGCTGAACTCCCGGTCTTACGAAGGAAGCCACCACATAGGCCAGTGATTCGCGGTCTCGCAGTTGAAGAAACAGACGGCCGCCCTGTCCGGATAACAGATTGTTCAGAACCTCCAGAGCGTATCTGTCTGGATCATAGAATGAAACAGCCGGGAATCCGATAGCTATGTGGGCCTTAGCTCTGGGAATGAGTATTTTCTTTTCGTTGACCCCTTTAAGGGGAGTTTCTGGAGTGACAGCTGGAGGATCGAATTTCTTTGCAGGGATGGATCCGAAAAGCTCTGTGATCTTCTTAAGGGCCTTCTCAGGCTCCATTTCTCCGACTACCGTGATGACAGTGTTTTCAGGCACAGCGAAACGTTTGTATGTCTGCTTCAGGTCGGACGAACTAAATCCGGCAACGGTGGCCAGTGTCCCTTCCTTATTGAACCCATAGGGATGGTTGCGGAAGAGCGTCTTGTTAAGTTCTGAGAACGCGTACTGAATTGGTCTGTCTGGCTCAGTTTTAATCCTGTTTATGATGAGCAGTCTCTCCCTTTCAAGCTTGTCGTCGGGAAAGGTCGGATCTGTCTGTATTGTAGCCAGCAACTCAAGACCCTCATTGAGGAATCTCGAGAAAAAGGTAGCAGACAGGCCAAATGAATCCTGTCCGGAGAATCCGGCCAGTCTTCCACCCATGTCCTCTACCTTGTTGAATATCTGTGCCTCGTCAAGTTTTCCAGCCCCTTTGGGTAACATCTGGGATATGAAATTCATGATACCTTCAGTTTCCCTGGTTTCGTAACGTTTACCACCCTGATGAGCTATTCTTAGTGATACAGCCGGGTTAGAGTCATCGCGCAGCAACACGACTTTTATGCCATTGGCCAGGGTTGTTTCATGGGCCTTGTGAACACTGTTATTGTCAGCGGCCACAGATCCAGGCAATTTCCCGAATGATTCAACCACCGGAACAAGCGAAGCTACATCAAATTCTTTTGAACTTTCGGCAGGCATGAGAATCGATATCGTCACATTGGGCGCGAAGAGATAAGACTTTGTGACCCGCGAAATTTCTTCAGGAGTGACGGCCTTGATCAGAGTCAGATACTTTTCCTCATAATAGGCGTCGCCCAAGTCTGCCTTGAAGCTCCCTATACTTCGGCACATGCCTTGG
Organism: uncultured Desulfomonile sp.; assembly: GCA_964542775.1. Lineage (GTDB taxonomy): Bacteria > Desulfobacterota > Desulfomonilia > Desulfomonilales > Desulfomonilaceae > CAITZA01. The sequence goes on along the minus strand of CAZIVV010000088.1, from coordinate 12,841 downwards.
ACGGTCTCCCTGGCGTAAATATGCTGTGATTCTATGTGAACTTTTGCCCGGTCAAGTTCGTCACTGGTTGGGGGCTCAGAGGCCAGCCTCGAAATCTCCTCCATGATTGTTTTAGTGACTATTTCAAGATTCCGGGCGTCGAGAGTAGCCGAGATTGTCATGATTCCCGGATCTTTTGGCGTCAGGGCGTAGGCTGAGATCGAATTTACCAGGGCCTTGTCCTTTTTCAGAGTCTTGACCAGTCTTGAACTATCCCTGGCTCCCAGGATATCTCCTACAAGATCCAGCGCATTGACGTCATTGGATTTTATGGCTGGAATGTGAAAAGCAATGCTGAGACGGGTTTCCCTCGCGTTGTTGTCACGGAGCGCTGCAGTTCTGATTTCTCTCTGGGGAGGCTCAACCGCTCTTGGAGGTCTGAAGAATCCTGTGGGCTTGAGCCCCTCTGTCAGATTTTCAAGTTCCTTTAACACCTTGTTAGTGTCAACATCCCCAACTATAAGGAAAAACATGTTTTCGGGTACATACCATTTTTTGCGAAAAGACACGATATCGTCCCTTGAAATGTTTTCTACTGTTTCCCTGAAACCTATTATTGGATACTGGTAAGGGCTCTTGGTAAACACCGTTTTCATCAGAAGCTTTGATGCCTTACGCTCCGGACGTTCCTCAGAATCCATAAGCTCTTCCAGAACCACCTGTTTTTCTTTCTCGAGTTCGCTCTGATCAATCTTTGGTTTGAGCACTGCGTCCGTCAGGATGTCCAGCGCCTGATTCACAGCGGTGGAGGGAGAGGTAATGTAGTAAACTGTTTCATCCCAACTGGTGTAAGCGTTGATCTCACCACCCAGAGCTTCCACCTCAGCGGCTATTTTTCCAACATCCCTTCTGTCTGTGCCCTTAAAGGCCATATGTTCAAGTAGATGGCTGATGCCCCTCTCTTTTGCCTCTTCATCAGCGCTGCCTACCATCACCCACAACTGAACGGCTGCAACCTTTCTGGCATGATCTTCCTTTACATATACTTCAAGACCATTAGAAAGTGTAAATCGGTTCAATTTGCCCTCCATAGCGTAAACGTTATCCAAAGCCACAAGTATAGCGAACACGGCAATAAGAATGCCGGGTATCGTGCCAGGAATTTTTTTGCGAATCATTCTCTTCCCCTTTCAGAATCCTTCGTGGTTAGTTGTAAACAACATCATCCAAAGAAACTATCCTTTGAGAGACACACCATGTACCAAATGGTTTCACAGGGTCATTGAGATACCAAAAGGTCATTGAGCGTGAAAATCATGGGAGTTAAGATGTGGTCTGAGTCTGTAATATTCTTAGCCTGAGATTTTCGATCTCCGAGAGGGCTAACTGGTCAGGAACCAACCCAGAGAAGCATTCTGTATACAATTCAGCCTGTTTAAACAATATATTTCCGAGGCAGGCCCTGTGTTCCGCATCGACCCTTCGGGCTATAGATCTCAGGATGTCCAGTATTTTGAGATCCAGCAGCCATTTTGGTATGAACGGCACTATGACTGAGTTCAATAAAAGGTCCAGCAGGGTAAGACCGCCACCAATTACTATCTCAAAGGTTATCAGCAATAGAGCCCACAAAGTGTAAGAGCCATAAAGTTTCACTTCATCAAATCGGGTCAGCCCTTGACGTATTTTTTCGAACTCTGTCTCCAACAGGTTTTCCAGGCCAGGAAAAGCCTCTTCATACATCGACTTTGTAGCCTTGTAATCAAAGCGCTGGACCTCTTTTGCCGCTATTAACCTGAGATCACCATAATCTGCGTTAGAGGCAAGTATTTCCGCTACCTTGAGATTGAGGTTTGTCACCGACGCATCGAGTGGACCCAAAGGAGCCACCGACTCGACACCCTCGAAATCCTCAAATCGTATGTGCCGGTCGTCACCGATCCTGTCGCGTGACTTGTCAACCGAAAAGAAAAGCCCGGAAACATATCCAACCAGCGAATGAACAGCATTCCTGAGCATCAGTCGTGGCACAAAAAGTATGTCGTATTTTCTGAGAAGCGCCTGTAACCTGGCCTTCATCTTTCTTTCCACATCCTGTGACACTATTGCGTCAAGTTTTTTATTGAGATCATCGGAAAGGGCTGCTGCGATTGTTTCGATTTCCAAGTTGATCTTAGACACACGATCAGTTTGTTTGTGAAGGCTAACCTGAAGGTCATTGATTGCTTCAAGGGTCTTGGTCTTCAGGTTCTCAATTTCATGGGACTTGATCATTATGGCCGTCGGAGATGTTGGTGGACGGCAGAGTAGTTCCCTGATCTGGGAATTTTGGTCCAGATGCTCAATTCGGGTTGGTGTCCCCGGTAGCCTCGGGATGACCACCAGTTCATCCTGGATCCTCAGAGACCTTATGAAGTCCGTGTATTCTCCAAGAGGGGTATCTGAAGTAGACTTATTGAGGATGAGTATGATCTTCTTTCCCCAGGCATGCGCATCCTCCAACATCCGCCTGCAGGCCAGATCACCGTATTTTTCCTGCGACGTGACGAAAACGACTATGTCGCCCAAAGCGAGAAAACGTTTAGCCACTAGCCTGTTTTGCGTGGCTATACTGTCGAAATCCGGAGTGTCAATTAATACGGCGTTGAGGAGTTCAGCTTTTGAATCCACTGTGAGGTTGGCCTGTTTTGTCTCTCCATCAAAGATCACTGGGGCTGCCAGCAGGGCATCACGGTATTTTTCATGCGCCAGGATTATCGCAGTCATGGTGCAAGGTCGTCTGACCCCGACATGACTGACACTGGACGATAGCAGCGAGTTGAAAATGGTGCTTTTCCCAGTTCCGGTTCCACCCAGGGCACACCATAACGGAGGAAGATCTCGGGCTATTCCGGTTTTCCAGTCAAACAGCCCAACCAGAAAACTCATTTCGTCAAACTTTTCGTTTATCGCGCTATAACTATTCAGACGATCATCAACGTTCAGGCAGGATTTTTGATCTATAGAGGGCAAATGTTCAGCCTTGTGCTGCAATTCAGTCAATCGAGGAGGGCAGAGTGCGTCTAAAAATAGTCAGGATCGCTGAAACGCCCTCAATTCTGGTTTCCTGAGGATTCAATTACCCGCCTGACTGCAGGGGGAACAAAAACACCCTCTAGATTAAACCTTTTGAGAGATCTTGCCAGAATCCGGATTTTTCTTTGCCGTGAATCCCTCTTGTTAATGAAAATAATACTCTGCCCCTGGACTTTGCAATATCCCCCCCCGGAATTGTAGCCAGTTGAACTCAGGTTCTCCTCTCTAAGGGTCACGCCTATCCTGGAGACCAGCTCCTCGAGATGCTCTAACAGAGAGTTATCCGTCATTAAATTTTTACTCCTGAAACGTTCAGCAATAACCACTCGCTTAGTTTGAATGCCAGTCAATGTCAAGCTAAACTGTTTCAGGGCCCATTTAATTCTGGATTAACAACGCCGATGAAATTTCGGAAGAAAGCTGAGCCACCGAATTCAACGCGTCCAAATTTGATTTTGCCTCCAGGGTCCTCTTCACCAGAGCGCTCCCAACTATCACTCCATCCGCGTATTTTGACAATTCCGAGGCCTGCTCGGGTGTCGAAACTCCAAAACCGACTGCAACAGGTAGATCTGTCTGACTCTTCACTGTGTTGATCTGGTCCCTCAGCTTCTCACTCAAATCCAGGGAAGCCCCGGTAACCCCGGTCATGGAAACGAGGTACAAGAAACCGCTTGAATAGGAAGCGATCTTCTTTACCCGATCATCCGGGGTAGTTGGGGCTACCATGTAAATGGTGTCAATGCAGTTGGCTTTTGCCGCCTGTTTCCATGCTGCCGATTCCTCAGGTGTCAGGTCCGGAATTATCGCGCCAGATACCCCAGCTTCTTGCAATGCAAACGCAAACTCCTTCAACCCAAAACGCATTATCGGATTCCAGTATGACATGATCACTAAAGGAGCCTTGATGCTGTCCCTGAGTGTCTTCAGTATCTCAAGGACCGACAGTGGGGAAACACCCATGTCCAGCGCAAGCTTGCTCGAATGCTGAATGACAGGCCCATCAGCCAGAGGATCAGAGAACGGTATACCAATCTCGATTATGTCTGCGCCGGAATCATCCAGTTTTTTCAGAAGACCTGCAAAACAATCGGAGTCAGGAAATCCTCCCGTTATGAAGGGAATGAAGGCTGACTTTTTTGACTGCGTAGCTTTCTCAAACGCCAGTTGTATTTTTGAACTCATTTTTGGGACTCCAGGTAGGCTGTAACGTGTTCAAGATCTTTGTCGCCACGGCCTGATAGACACACAAGGACTATTTTGTCTTCCTCCAGTGTTGGCGCGAGTTTCTCAACGTAAGCTATGGCATGAGAACTCTCCAGAGCAGGAATTATGCCCTCAACGCGCGCCAGATTCATGAACGCCTCCACAGCCTGTTGGTCGGTTACACTGTCATATTGCACCCGGTCAAAGTCTTTGAGCAGACAATGCTCCGGTCCAACTCCCGGGTAGTCCAGACCGGCCGCAAGAGAATGCGCTTCGATTATTTGTCCGAATTTGTCCTGCAAAACATACATTTCAGCTCCATGAAGGACTCCTGCGCTCCCGGCGCACAGGCTTGCCGCATGCTTGCCGGTTTCTATGCCTTTACCGGCCGCTTCCACTCCTATCAACTCCACAGGATCATTGAGGAATGGGTAAAACATGCCGATCGCATTGCTTCCAGCGCCTACACAGGCCACAATGATGTCCGGCAGACGTCCGGTTTTTTCCAACATCTGCAGTCTGGACTCGCTACCGATTACAGACTGAAAATCTCGCACGATCATGGGGTAGGGGTGTGGCCCTATGACTGATCCAATTATGTAGTGTGTATCTTTGACATTTGTAACCCAGTCACGTATCGCGGCGTTTACTGCGTCCTTGAGCGACCTGCTACCTGATTCTACAGGGACCACTTGCGCTCCCAGCATTTTCATCCGGAGCACGTTCAGTCTCTGGCGTTCAATGTCAACACTGCCCATGTAAACGACACATTCTATGCCAAGCAGCGCGGCCGCAGTAGCCGCTGCCACGCCATGCTGGCCAGCCCCGGTCTCCGCTATGATGCGCTTCTTGCCCATCCACTGAGCCAGTAGCGCCTGGCCAAGCGAATTGTTTATCTTGTGAGCTCCCGTGTGTGTCAGGTCCTCGCGCTTGAAAAAGATACGGGCCTTGCCATATATTTTAGAAAAGCGTTCCGCCTCATATAACGGTGTTTCTCTACCTGCATAGTCCCTCAGGAGATTGTTCAGACGATCCCTGAATGATTGATCGGCTATAGCGGCGTAATAAGCTTCAGTGAGTTCATCCAGGGCCGGTATGATGGTTTCGGGAACGAATCTTCCGCCATAGCGGCCAAAATGGCCTGAAGAATCAGGAGCCGAAGTCCACGGATTTGGCTCTTTTGATAAAGGTTGTAACCTTGACATAATCTTTCCTTCCAGGTTCTTTTTCTACTCCACTTGATACATCGACGGCATAAGGTTTCACAGTGTTGATTGCCTGAACGACATTTTCCGTATTCAGACCTCCTGCCAGAATTACCGGCCTTTTCCTGGCAATCTCTACAGCCAGTCCCCAGTCAAAAACCTTGCCGGAACCACCCCTCACAGATCCATGAGCCGTATCCAGAAGGATCGTGCTGGTGGCATAATCTCTAGGCCGTGGAGGATTTTCCTCTGACACATGAATTGTCTTTATGGCGTTTGATCCAAAGAATGACGCAAACTCTTCAGGCTCATCGCCGCTCAACTGTATCAGATCCAGTTTGGCGTAATCTTTGATTGCAGTGATGTTCTCAAGACTTTCGTTTACGAATACCCCCACCGTTTTGACAAATGGTGGCAACTGTTTCTGGATAAGTCGCGCAGTCAGACTGGTAACCTGTCTTTTACTCGGGGCAAATACCAGGCCAATAGCATCCGCTCCCGCCTCAACTGCCTGCAGCGCATCATTCAAGCAGGTTATTCCGCAAATTTTTACTCGAACCATCTTGAACCTCACAGACCTGTTAAATCCCTCAAAGCACGTTCAGGATCCTGCGCGCCGATTATGGATGTTCCGATCAGAAACGCGTTAATTCCAGCCTTGTTTAATCTCAGAGCCTGTGATCTGTCTTTAATCCCACTTTCCGAGATCACACAGACATCTTCCGGAATCAGACGTTTCAAAGATTCGCTAGTCGACAAATCCACGTTGAACGTTTTCAAGCATCGGTTGTTTATGCCGATAATTTTCGGGTTGACTTTCAATGCCCGTTCAACCTCTTGGGCATTGTGTGTTTCAATAAGACTTGACATCCCCAGGCCAGAGGCCACCTGATAGAAATCCAGCAACTGGTTGTCATCCAGGGCGGCCACTATAAGTAAAATTGCGTCAGCTCCGCATGCCCGCGACTCGAGGATCTGGTTGGCGTCAATGATGAAGTCTTTGCGTAGTATGGGGATGTCAACGCTTTTTCTTACCTCTATTAGATCCTCGACAGATCCGCCGAAATATTTGTGATCAGTCAGCACCGATATGGCCGCTGCGCCGCAATCCTCATACAAGCGGGCCATCGCCTTCACATCCACATCAGGTCTAATTGCGCCCATCGAGGGGGAGGACTTTTTTATTTCGGCTATGATCGAAATTCTGTCAGGTCTTGAGACGGCATCCAGAAAACTGCGAGTCTTCTGCACAATTTTGATTGTGCTTTTAAATCCAAGAACTTTGTCAGGCTCCAGGCACTTGATTTCACTTCTTTTGGTCTGGATTATCTCGGACAGGATATCTCTTGCCACAGTTTCCAACTTATACGCCTCCGTTTTTCAGGTTGGATGAAAATTCAATCAGTCCGGATAACTTTGCCATGGCTCTTCCGGAATCAATGCTGTCTGAGGCCAGCGCCATGCCTTGTTTGAAGTCCTGAGCCAAACCAGCCGCAACAAGGGCCGCCGCAGCGTTAAAGACTGTTATGTCACGGTGTGATCCTGCTTCACCGTTTAAAACCGACATCGTGATGCCGGCATTTTTTTTGGGGTCACCACCTTTAATTCCACCGTTGACTTGGGATTTCAGTCCTAGTTCCTCAGGGTTCAAATGTTCCAGCGTGACCCTTCCGTCTTTAACGCGAGCTGCCACCGTCGGACCGGACAGGCTTATCTCATCGAGTCCGCCGTGCCCATGAACAACAAACGCGCTTTGAGCGCCCAGATTGGCAAGCACATGTCCGATCGGCTCTACCAGTTCAGGTGAATATACTCCCATCACCTGCACACCGGCGCCTGCCGGATTCGTCAACGGACCAATAACGTTGAATATTGTCCGTAAGCCTATCTCCCTGCGAGGACCAATCGCGTATTTCATGGCCCCATGAAGGGCCGGAGCATACAGAAATCCAAGACCAACCTGATCAATACACATGCCAACCTGTTCCGGGGTCAGGTCCAGTGGAAGACCAAGTTCCTCCATGAGGTCGGCGCTGCCGCATTTGCTCGAAACGGAGCGGTTTCCGTGTTTGGCCACCTTCACTCCAGCGCCTGCCACCACAAATGCCGAAGTAGTAGATACATTGAATGTGTTTGCACAATCACCTCCGGTCCCACAGGTGTCAACCAGAGGCTCGGTTATGGCTTCAGACAAAGGTATACGGGTGCTTTTTGAACGCATGACCTTGGCGGCGGCAGTTATTTCTGCCACGGTCTCCCCTTTTATGCGTAGCGCTATCAACAATGCCCCTATTTGAGCAGGAGTCGCTTCCCCCTCCATTATCTGATTCATCGTATCCATCATCTCTGTTTCACAGATGTTTTGACCCGATGCCGCTTTTTCGATCGATTCCTTGATCATGACTTCCTCCAAATTTTTTTCAGCTTAAAAAAATAAAAAAGGCCGTGAACGTTCCTGGTTTCGTCCACGGCCTCCTGGTTACTTATGTTTGGATACTTTTCAACAAGGCGGGGCGGAACCACTCCAGTCAAGCAATCTACGCCACCACCAATTTGATGATTCCGTCCCCTTCGGACTACTATAGCTGCTGTTGATGCAGCATGCCGCTGAGCGGGACTTTTTCGAAATTGCGTCAGTTTTAATTGTCAACATGAACATCTTCAGTTCCTGGATTCCTTAACTAAATATCGTTCCGTAAAAAGTGACCATTAAGACATCATCTTCATGAACTTTGACATGACATTCAGATCGTTCATGAGGTTATTGAATTCAAACGGCCTGAGGGACTGATCGCCATCACACAGGGCATTTTCAGGGCTGTTGTGAACTTCTACCATGATTCCGTCAGCGCCGACCGCCATGGCGCCCCTGGCCATTGGGAGCACAAATCTTCTGATGCCTACCGCATGACTCGGGTCAACGATCACCGGGAGGTGCGTTTTTTCCTTCAACACACACACTGCGCTCAGATCCAGGGTGTTCCGGGTGGCCGTTTCAAATGTCCTGATGCCACGCTCGCAAAGTATCACCTGGCTGTTCCCGGCAGCCAGTATGTATTCTGCACAGTTCAGGAACTCATCGATTGTCGTCATGAGGCCCCTCTTGAGGACCACTGGCTTTTTCGTCTTGCCGACTCTTTTGAGTAGAGAGAAATTCTGCACGTTGCGGGCGCCGACCTGTAAAGCGTCTGCATAGGCTTCGACCAGATCGACCTCGGCAGTGTCCATGACCTCGGTAACAACTGGCAGTCCAGTCATTTCCCTGGCTTTGGCAAGCAGACTCAAACCTTCTTCTCCGAGTCCCTGGAAGCTATATGGAGAGGTCCTGGGCTTGAAAGCGCCACCACGAAGCACTGCGCCACCGGCATCTCTAACCGCGAACGCTGTAGTAACAAGCTGATCGAAACTTTCCACAGAACACGGTCCTGCTATCACCGCGAAATTCCCTGCTCCAATGCATGCGTCTCCGATTTTGACAACTGAGTCTTCAGTATGTGAATCCCGGCTGAAAAGAGACTTTCCCGCCACCGGCGCTGAGAGTTTCTCCACTATTCGTGGCGATGTGTGTAGGATACCTGTGATTGACGTTGCTGCTGCTGCGTTCATTTTTTTGTCCTCCAGGAAAGGAAAAGGGCCTTGGTCATCTGCCCAAGGCCCTTTAAAACTGGAAAGGCCGTGGGCTGCTTTCGCTACCCACGGCCTTGATATCTATTTTAGTGTGTCCTAGCTATCTGGCGCACATGGGTAGTGACAGGTGAACCAATAATAGGACCAAAAAAATATATTGATCGAGTCAGTCAACTGCTCGCCAAATATTGATCCTTTTTTGATTTCCGAACCCATGAGCTAAACCTCTTTCTATCTTGTCGCCAAGTCTACATGCTGGGGGACAAAAGTGTCAAGTTATAAAATCATTAAAACCTGAAAATCATGCGCTCCGCCTAAAATCATTCGATCCCGATGCTCCCGGGTTCAGTTGCTAATCAATGTAAATATCCAGGAAATTCCTAAACATAGTCATGCCATCCGCGGTGGCTATAGACTCAGGATGAAATTGCACCCCTTCTATTCGCAGACGTGGGCTCCTGATACCCATCACTTCCCCATCAGCAGTCCTCGCTGTAACCTTGAACGGGTCTTTAACTGTCTGCCCGGAGACGACAAGAGAATGATATCTCGTCGCCTTGAATGGATTTAGCAGTCCCCTGAACAGCCCTTCGCCGTCATGGGTGATCATGGAGACTTTCCCATGAACAGGTTCTTTGCCATGAGTGACCGTGGCCCCGAAGACCTGACCTATGGCCTGGTGACCAAGGCACACCCCGAGGATGGGTATCCTGCCCGCAAAATGCCTGATGGTTTCGCAACTGATCCCCGCGTTTTCCGGCCTTCCCGGACCCGGTGATATCACTATGGCGTCCGGGCTCATCTCAGCTATCTGTTCAACTGTAATTTCGTTGTTGCGATGAACCTGCATTTTCTGTTCAAGCTGGCCGAATGCCTGAACTATGTTGTATGTGAATGAATCGTAATTATCTACAATCAGTAACATGGTCATTCTCCTGCCGCCGCTTTCAGAGCCGCTATACCGTGCGCCGCCTTCTTCAGGATTTCCTCATATTCCATTTCCGGTGTTGAATCCGCCACAATCCCTGCGCCTGCCTGAAGGATGAATTCATCACCAAAAAATTCAATCATCCTTATCGCTATGCATGTATCCATTTTCTGGGCGGATCCCCAGAACCCCACCGCTCCTCCATATGGGCCACGCGGCGCTCTCTCAAGTTCGGATATTATCTCCATTGCGCGGACCTTCGGAGCCCCGGAGACAGTCCCGGCAGGAAATGCCGCCTTGAAAACATCCCAGGAATCAAGTTCCTCATTCGGCGTCCCGACAACCTCCGATACTATGTGCATGACATGGCTGAATCGCTCCACCTTCATGTACGGGTCAACCCTTACAGTTCCGTATTTGCAGACACGACCGACGTCATTTCGGGCAAGATCCACAAGCATTATGTGCTCCGCTTTCTCTTTCTCAGATCCCATGAGTTCGCGTTCAAGATACCTGTCCACCGCCGGATCACTGGAACGGCCGCGAGTCCCGGCTATTGGACGGATATACATGGAGCCCTGTTCGATTTTCACCAGCGTCTCGGGAGAAGCCCCAACGAGCTTTCTGTCACCATTGGAACAGTAGAACATGTAGGGGGAGGGATTCTTGACCCTCATCCATCGGTAAACGTCAAACGGGTCCAGGTTCCCTTTTCCCCTGAACTGCCCCGATAAAACCACCTGAAATATGTCTCCATCCACGATGTGTTTCTTGGCCGTTTCAACTGAACTTATAAATGTGTCACGGCAAGGGTAGTCGTAGACAAAAGTTTTTCGGGAATGGCCGTCATACGCGTTAAACCGGAGCTTTTCCTCAGCATCCCTGAGCATCGCCAAACAGTCGGTCGTGGATTTGGATATTGCAACCAAGGTGATCAGTCTTCTGTGGTGGTCAAAAATGAGGAATTGAGAAAGCAGACTCAATTCAGCTATTGGTTTGTCTCCGAGGAAGGTGTCCGGCAGCTTTTCTATAAGTCGCACTGCGTCATAGCCAACGTAGCCTACGAGCGAGCCGACAAAAGGAAGATCGGGCATGCCGGCGCAGGATTTGCCAGCCAGAAAAGATCGTGAAGCGTCAAAGAATTCCGCCGGACTGCACTCACGGACGCCCGATTCATCTGAAACTTCAACCTTCTGGGAATACAGCTTTATTCCTCCAAGTGGTCCCCATGCTATTATCGAATAACGTCCTATCATTTCCACCGTTTCGCTGCTCTCGAAAAGGTAAGCCGTCTTCTCGGCCTTGCATAATTTCAGAAAGGCGGAAACCGGTGTCTCCATATCAGCCAGTAGTTCTTTCGACATTGCTATGAAGTGGTTCACTCTACGTTCCTCTCCGCAGGAAATAAAAAACCCGCCAGGTATGGTGGCGGGTTAGCGAGTCTGATAAATATTGATTATATTAATAGATACAAGGACTTGCCAAGCAACGCCACCACAGCGATGAACGCCACTCACGCCAGAGGCATGCTGTCAGCTGTGTGTGTTTTTTGCGTTGTACGCGCTTCATTTGACAATTAGTCCGTTAAATCCTGAATTAAGAGATACTAGTGTAGAATGTAGCGGTTCTCTTTGTCAATAGTATTTGTGGAAATGCATTGCGCAGCTATTAAAGGAAAAGTCTATGAACAGATGATTCCTCACCTGTCGCAACTCCAGTGTCAGGGCTGTTTCATGATCCTGAGCTACGAATGAGAGGATTGTAGGGAAACAAATCCGGGCCTCAGATGTCTGAATCTTCCTGTTAGTTATCCGGACAGTTTCAGTTTTCGGAATTATGGTTTGAGAGATATCCGGGTTCATGTTACAAATTCTGTTGTAGCCCCGATGTTCACGAATCAACGCGCAAAACAACCTCGATGCAGATTAGGGAGGAACTGGTCATCAGGCGTTCACCAGTTATCAATATTGTTCTTTTTGTCATTACGATGATCTCGACTACCGCAGTAGGTGGGCTTTATGCGAATGACACCTTTGAGTCCTGGCCATCGTTCTTATTCAACGGGCTAGTGTTTTCTGTGCCGTTGATGAGCATACTGTCGCTGCATGAAATGGGGCATTACATGGCGGGAAGGCGTCGTGGTCTCAATGTCACCCTGCCGTATTTCATACCTTCCATTCCGCCTCTTGGGACCTTTGGCGCTTTCATAAAAGTCAGATCATTGATACCCAACAGGAAAATCCTGATGGAAGTTGGGGCCTGGGGACCTTTAAGTGGAGCGGTTGTCGCAATCCCCATGCTCTTTTTGGGCCTGTGGTTATCCGAGGCATACCCACACAACTCAGTTCCTGAAACAGGAATATCTTTTGGAACCTCGCTTATTCTGGAAATAGGCTGTCTGATAAGATTCGGTGATTTCTCTTTCAACAACATGGTCATACTCCACCCGACAGCAATGGCTGCCTGGTTTGGCCTTTTCGTTACAGCGATGAACCTGCTGCCTATTGGACAGCTTGATGGCGGGCATGTTATCTATTCCCTATTTGGTAGCCGTGCCTCGAAAATGATAAGCATGGCAATTTTTGCAACTTTGATACCATTGGGAATTTTCGTGTGGCACGGATGGCTGGTCTTTGGCGCTTTGACATTACTGCTGGGTCTGAAGCATCCCCCACCTCTGGACGAATTCACACCCCTGGATAAATCAGGCAGGTTAACAGGATATGCTGCAATAGCGCTTTTCATCCTCACTTTTGTGCCAGCTCCGATATCCGTGGCTGGCTTCTAAAACCAGCTTTGCAGAAATTTCCTGTTTTATTTC
>CAZIVV010000087.1:0-25845 GCA_964542775.1 uncultured Desulfomonile sp. | reverse complement strand
GGAAATTGCCTCACCAAAACTCCGCTTCACATCCTCCCATCGTGGAATGTCCGGGACCGGGCTGTAAATCCAGTATTCTATCCGCGGCTGAATTACTGACGGGTCTACGCCCCTTTTCGCTCCAGCTTCAGCTGAAACAGCTTCCGTCAACCCGTCTGCAGACGATCTGGAGCCATCGCTCCACTCATCATCCCCAAGGCTGAATAGGCTCAACGCCCGGTCTGCAAGTGACTTCAGGCCATCTTTACCCGAATCACCCATGAAGCGCTTCAAATTGACCTTCTCCTTGAGCTTCGCGCTAAAGTTAGTTCCGGTTGCTTTGGATAGCTGTCGCTTCAAAAGTTTGGCCGCCGATGAATTCGTGTCCATCACAGGATACGACTTCAAAAGATCGTTCGCCTCATCCACCTCTCCCAGATTGATCAGGCTTATCGCCGTCCGGGCTACATCATCTCCTGTCGCCTCACCATTTTCTATCAACCGGAATCCCGTCGACTGCGCCTCTTCATATCGCTCAAGCCCCACAAGCGTCTCAAGTAAATGCTTCTCTACGTCAACATCCGGTCCATCATGTTCCTTCGAACTGTTCAAAAACTCTTCAGCCTTTTTGAAATCACCCAGTTTGGTGTATCCTATCCCGAGGGCCTTGTAACTCGATTCGAAAGGACCATAGCGACGAACCAGCGATTCAAGCGCGTGAGCAACCTCCTTGGCTATTACTCCTCCATTGAGGATACGCCTCGAAAATGCCGATATCTTGTGTCGCGCCTCGTCCGGAACATGCTCTGTATTACACGGACCCCACTGCTTTGGCACTCGGGCGTTACAGTGAGGACAGTTGAGAAAATCCTCTGATATGGATAGAAATCTCTCCTCAGAGAGACTTTGAAGATAGCCACATTCAGGGCATCTGACCTGTACCATTACATGGCTCCTAATCGTCACTTTTACACCATTAGATACGGACTGTTGAGTCTAATGGCAACAAACAACTTTCATATATTAGGCTAAATGTCAAGAAGAACTATAACTAATTCTAATAAAGTCTGAACGGACCGGAAAGAGCATTATTATGTGTGGTATTGCAGGAATCGTAGATTTTGAAAACGGCATCTCGCTCATGGCGGTTGAAGCGATGGCGCACAGGCTTATCCATCGCGGCCCTGACATGACAGGTTCACATTACTTCGGACATTGCAGCCTTGCACACCGCAGACTCTCCATTCTGGATCTTTCTGAGTCGGCAAGGCAGCCGATGTTTTCGGACGACGGTTCGACGGCTATCATATTCAACGGCGAGATATACAATTTCAGGGAGCTGAGGTCGGGGCTTGAGGCGCTCGGTCACAGATTCAGGACTTCCTCCGACACCGAAGTCGTCCTGAGACTTTTCATGGAACACGGCGATTCGATGTTGGGCCGTCTCAATGGCATGTTCAGTCTGGCGATATGGGATGATACCAGGCAACGTCTTTTCATTGCGCGTGACCGTTTGGGCAAGAAGCCTCTTTATTATTACAATTCGGGGTATAGGCTGAGTTTTGCATCCGAGATGTATGCGCTGATAGCAGATCCTCAGGTGGCGAGGGACCTTAATACTCAGGCGCTGTTTGAATATTTCATGTACGATTTCATCCCGGCGCCCCACAGCATATTTAGTGAGGTGATGAAACTTCCAGCGGGCCATAAGGCGGTGTTCACGAGATCCGGCCTAGAGGTTTCGCGTTACTGGCAGGCTCCGGAACCCCAGGACGGATTGGACTACGGCCGTAATCTGAAGCAGTTACGCGAAACACTTGGTGACGCGACACGGATGCGCATGATATCTGATGTTCCGCTTGGGGCTTTTCTAAGCGGTGGCCTTGATTCGACGCTGATAACTGCATTAATGAAGAAGCACAGCTCAAGTGATGTCAGGACATTCAGCATATCATTTCCCGGGACAAGCCACGACGAATCCAAGTGGTCGAGACTTGCTTCAAAGGCGCTGGGAACCGAACACACCGAGAGTCCGTCTTCATATGATCTGGAAACCATATTCCCGAAACTGGCGTATCATTTTGGTGAGCCATTTGGTGATTCTTCAGCTCTTCCAACATGGTTACTATGCTCGAAAACCCGTGAGAAAGTCACAGTGGCTCTGTCCGGTGACGGTGGTGATGAGCTGTTCGGTGGTTACGAACGCTATCTGGGAAGGAAACTTCAATCCGTTTATGAAACATGTCCCGCTGCCATCCGCAAATACGTGGTCGAGCCTCTGATAGAGAGGGCTCCTGAGTCGACCAACTATTACGGAACAAGCCTCATCAAGAAGCTGAAGCTTTTCGTCAGGGCGTCTGAACGCATGAGGAACGACCCTTTAGCTGTAATACCCAGGACATTCTCTCTAGAGGAAGTGCGCCGCCTCACAGGCATAGATTACCATCTGGACGCTGATCCGGTCATCGAAACGGCCAGGGGTTTTCTAAAGCTCGGACCTGTCCATGCCATGATGTTTACCGACCTGAGCACATATCTGGCGGAAGATATACTCACCAAGGTTGACAGGATGAGTATGGCTCATTCTCTCGAAGTAAGGTCTCCTCTTCTGGATTACCGGATTGTCGAAATGGCCTGCAGGATGCCTCTGGAATTCAAGATATCAGGCAGGAGGGGAAAACGGATCCTTCGTGACTCCGCACGTGGGCTCGTCCCGGACAGCATCATCAAGAGATCCAAATACGGATTTCAGGTTCCTCTGGGCGAATGGTTCCGAAAGGATCTTCGACAATGGGCCGGTCGCAGACTTTTCGGAACTCGATGCAGCCGCTTCGATAACGATTTCGTCAAACATATCTGGACTCAACACCTGCTCGGGAAACAGGACAACACGTTCAGGATATGGCTGCTGCTCATTTTCCGTGACTGGGAGGACGCCATAGCTGAGTAATCTTGAAAACATTCTTATTGTCATGTAATATCGTAATGTTATCGCATGCCACCCTGACCCGTGTGTCCGGTTAACCCATCATCATGGGGAATCAAAATGGTTTTGTGATGTCACCCCAGGCGGTGTTGACGCTCTTCATTCGAATTGGCAACCTCATTGAGACAAAGAGCCTTGATCATTCCAGGCGCTCGAGTTGATCAAGGTTTTTTGTCTCTGATGGTTTGACTTAATGTCAGTATTGAATTATACGGAGCGAGGGTGACACTCAGGGCCGGAGGTCTTTATGGATTCTAACAGGGAAAACCCCGCGGCAAAGAAGAGCAGGTCCCGGATATTTTATGCCGTAATGTCCCTAATATTCCCGGGACTTGGGCAAATCGCCAGGGGCAGGTTGTTCGCAGGACTGCTGTTTTTACTTAACGCGGCTATTTACATCACGCCTTTATTCGTGGCTCAGAACCAACAGTATGATGTCCAGACCCCGGCTCTGCTTGTGGCCGTCGGGGTGTGGCTATGTTCGGCTCTCGACGCATTCCTGGTAAAAAGCTCGTTCCTCGTCATGGCAATGCTTGTTTCATTACTCTGTTTTGGGGCGGGTTTTTTTGGGTCGTACTTTATACTGCCACATCTGGACATATGAGGTCTGGTTGATAACACCACATCCTGATTATGTTCAGGTGTATTCACAAAAGATGCAATAAATGTCAAAACTGCTCGATATAAGTGGACTAAGGACAATATTCCGGACGGATCAGGGAGAGGCGGCCGCGGTAGATGGTCTAAACCTTTCAATGCGCAAAGGTGAGATATTAGGCCTGGTGGGAGAATCCGGATGTGGCAAGAGTGTCACGGCGCTGTCCATATTGCGACTGGTACAGTGGCCGCCGGGTCGCATTGTCGAAGGCAGTATCCGCTTCAAGGGACGGGATTTGCTGACGCTTTCGGATTCCGAGATGAGATCGGTTCGTGGCAATGACATATCTATGATCTTTCAGGAACCGATGACATCGCTCAATCCGGTATTCCGAGTAGAAGACCAGATTGGCGAGGTTTTCCGTATTCACAAAGGTATGAGCAAGGTCGAGGCCCGTGAGGCTTCGGTGGAGATGCTGGGCAAGGTCGGAATTCCGGCGCCTCAACAAAGAGCCCGTGATTATCCTCACCAGCTGAGTGGCGGCATGCGTCAACGTGTGATGATTGCCATGGCGCTGGCATGCGATCCTGAGCTTATGCTGGCCGATGAGCCCACCACAGCGCTTGACGTCACAATTCAAGCGCAGATTCTTGACCTCATGAATGAGATACGTGAGCGTCTTGGAACGGGCATCATCCTTATAACGCATGACCTAGGCGTTGTAGCCCAGACTGCTGACAGGGTAGCGGTCATGTACGCCGGCGTAATAGTCGAGGAAGCCCCGGTCGCCGGACTCTTTGAAGAGCCTCTGCATCCATACACCATGGGACTTCTCAAATCGCTGCCACGTTCGAATATAAACCGCGATGAATCCAGGAACTACAGGCTTCACGTTATACCCGGAAAAGTCCCTGATCTGAGGAAACTGCCCCAGGGATGCAGGTTCCAGGACAGATGCGCAGAATTCAGTCCGGTTTGCCTGAATCCGCCTGAACTTGAAGCAAAGCGCCCCGACAGACTTGTCCGATGCTGGATGAGATGATTATAATAAAGCAATAAAGGCTGATCATTAATGGAGGACAGATATATGGCAGATGAAGGCAAAGATCAGGTGTTCAGGATTCTCGATACGAGTAGTTATGTGAAGCTTCGTTATCAGGTTCGGGTTGAAAACGGACCTATACTCAAAGGCGCTGAGACACCCGAGGTAATGGATTTTGT
Organism: uncultured Desulfomonile sp.; assembly: GCA_964542775.1. GTDB lineage: Bacteria > Desulfobacterota > Desulfomonilia > Desulfomonilales > Desulfomonilaceae > CAITZA01. The sequence continues at coordinate 21,061 of CAZIVV010000087.1, read as the reverse complement.
TACCGGTTTCCGACAAGTCATACCGGGTTTGGAGAAAAGGCTGCTCGGTCACGGCGCAGGTGAGAGCATGAGCTTTACGGTTCCCGCTGAAGAGGCATTCGGGGAGCGCCGCGATGATTTTGTCATAGTGAAGGACAAAAAGGAGTTTCATTTTCCTGAGGGTTTCAGGCCTTTCCCGGGAATGGAAATATCCGTTGTGACCAATACCGATGAAGGACCGGACACCGTAATAATCAAGGAAGTCAGGGAGAATGACATTGTTATAGACTTCAATCACCCTCTGGCCGGTTGCCCGCTGAAGTACACACTGGAGATAATCGAGGCGCGTCCATCGAAAGAGACTGATGTATGTTCCGAATGGGAATCGGAGAAGGGTGAAGGCTGCTCAGGCGGCTGCGCCCCTCACGAGGTTGTGCTTGGACAGGGGCCTGATCCGGACAAGGAATACATCAATTAGACCGTATTCCGGCAATCAGGTGAAGATTTCACAACAACATTGTAAGTCGAAATGCGACCCGAATTTTTGTTCACTTTTCACTTGAATTACTAAACACGGGGGAACTTACTAAAAATGAAAGTATTCATGACAGGCGCTAACGGGTTTGTGGGTCAGACCCTGACCAGATCGCTCATTGACGATGGCCATGAGGTCACATGGCTGGTCCGATCACAAAAAAAGACAGGCAAATCTCCAAAAGGCGTCTCTTTCGTGATTGGAGATCCAACGAAAAATGGCCAGTGGCAGGATAGCGTAGCTGAACATCAATTACTGGTAAACCTCGCTGGAGCATCCATATTCAAGAGATGGAACGACGACTACAAGAAGCTTCTATATGATAGCAGGATACTCACGACGAGGAACCTCGTTGAGGCGTCGGCTTCTGGCAGCAGGCTCCTGAGCACGTCAGCGGTCGGATATTACGGCTTCACAGGTGACGAACCTCTCAGTGAATCATCGCCGGCCGGTTCGGACTTCCTGGCCGGTTTGGCCGCCGACTGGGAGAAAGAGGCGTTCAAAGGACGGGACAAAAACATGAGTGTCGCTGTTACCCGCTTTGGCGTTGTGCTCGGTCGGGATGGCGGAGCGCTCGAACAGATGGTCAGGCCATTCAGGTTTTTCGCAGGTGGTCCGCTTGGTTCTGGAGGCCAGTGGACATCATGGATCCATATAGATGATCTGTGCAGGGCATCTTTGTTCCTGATAAACAACCCACAGGTGGAAGGCCCGGTAAACTTCTGCGCCCCTGAAGCCGTGCGTAACCGCGATCTGGCTAAAACAATAGGCAAGACGTTGGGTCGCCCCTCTTTCATGCCGGCGCCGGCGTTCGCAATCAGCCTGATACTCGGCGAGTTCGGCTCGGTCATCCTCAAAGGTCAAAGGGCGGTCCCGGAAAAACTCCTGGCAAGCGGATTTTCATTCAAGTTTCCGGATGTCCAGTCAGCGCTGAACGACCTGTTGCTGTGATGAAAAGTCCCACCATGCTATGGGATTGGGTTCAGGATCGATGCAGGCCAATTACTTGACACATGCTTCACAGAAGTAATTCTAAAGCACATCAACCCTGTCCATGAAACCACACATAAAAAGGCGCCGGGTCTGTCACATCAGTTACCTGGCGCCGTCTTTGTTCACCATTTGTTATTTTCGGACAGGAGGCGGGGTGTAAAAACATATTCCCTTGAGCTGTTCCCTCTCATCCAGTGGCAACCAGATCCGGAACACCGTTCCAGATTCGTCAGACTTCAGGGAAATAGAGCCGGCGTGGTCTTCCACTATCTTCTTGGTCACCGTCAAACCAAGGCCAGTGCCATGCTCCTTCGTCGTGAAAAAAGGATTAAAAACGTTTTGAAGCGCTTCCGGTGGTATGACCGTTCCTTTGTTGCTTATCTTCATCTCAAAGTAGACATCCGACCCGAGGTCTCCAACCTTTAGAGCCTTGTCGCTTGGAATCGAACACCCCGTCTCTATCCTTATCACACCACCGACGGGACTGGCCTCTATGGCGTTCGATAACAGGTTCAGAACCAGTTGCTGGAACCGCCCGGGATCAACAGGAACTTCGCCGATCTCAGAACCAAGATTTGCCTCTACAGTGAGGTTCTTCTCAAGTATGCGTGAATCCGTGATACCCAGTATATACCTGATCAGATCGTTGGGATCCACCCGCTGCAACCTTACATTGCTACGCTTGGTGAACTCTATGAGACGGTCGAGTATCTTTTCGAGTCTCTGAATCTCAGTAATTATAATCGATACATACTGCCTCTGCTTGGCCTCGTCTAACTGATCTTCGTTATTGAGCGCCCGCCCGAGCCTCCTGGCAAACCCGCCTATTATGGCCAGCGGCTGACGCAGCTCATGAGCCACCTCGGCCGTGTGATCCTCAATGGCCTTGCACTTGCCAGATTCGACTATGTGTTCATAAAGTTCGTCGATTATCTTTATTTTCTCGACCAGGGCAGCCTTCGATGCCTTGAGTTCCTCTTCCAGCTTGCGGCGCACTGTCCTGTCACGCATTACACCATCGAAACCGCTTGCCCCATCGACCTCGTTGACAGAAGCCTTTATCCTGATTCTGGCCACTTTCCGGGCGCCGTCGGTGTCGATAACCGCAAGCTCCTCATCCCATACAGTCTCAGGCTCCAGCGATACAAGTTTATCCAGCCTGTGACGATCCTCTGGAGCCACATAATCCCTCAGAGGCGTCTCAAGCGCCTCGCTCACCGGATAACCCAGGAATTTCTCGATCTGGGGATTTACAAATGTGAAGCATGCTGCTGAATCTAGCGAAAAGATTACGTCAGGAGACTGATCAACAAGGTTCCGGTAGAGTCGTTCAGAATCCCTTATCCAATCTTCATCCCTCTTGCGTTGGGTGACATCCGAAGACAGTTGCCTGACCCCGATGATGACACCCTGCTCGTCCTTGATTGGCGTGGCGGTCGTTTCAAGCCACACCGTCTTCCCACGGGCGTCGACTCTCATCTTCTCACCACGGACCCGGCTTTCGCCCGCAAGTATCTTCGCTACAGGACAGCCGGGGCAGACCTCGTCCTTGCAGCCTATGAATTCATAACATGACCTCTTGTTGGGCTCACCGAAATATTCCACAAAAAGGTCGTTGTAAAACGTTACCTTGTAATCAGTGTCAACTTCCCAGTATATCTCCCCACTACTGCCTAATAATTCGCCAATTCGTTCCTTGGTCGACCTGTCAAACACCTTATAGCCTCCGCCAATTAACGCTAGGGACTATCTGCCTGTTAACAAGTATGGAGCTTAAATGAGTCCATGTCTAGAACAAACACGGAGAAAAACAAATAAATGTCTGGACAACACGGTTACGGAGCGCTTTGATAGCTTGCGCGCGCCGAATAGCGCTTCAGGAGTTTCTGCAGTTTAATGTCATCTTTCAGTGTATAAAAAAGGCTCATCTCGTCTGATGTGTCCTTGTTTATTTTTGAAATGAACCGCATTGGATTCGCTTTGAACGCCTTGTCCAGGTATTCCCACAACCTGTTTTCATCATTCAGGGCGGCGTACGACTGAGCCAGCAGGTAATAGCCCTGGCCACGATCCTCTTCACGCTCATAACTGTCCAGCCGCTCAAGGTTAGGCTCAGCCTGCGATAACGCCTTGCGAGCCCGGTCGAAATCGTTCATGCTCACAAATGTCCTCGCTACAAGGATCACATAAAATGGATTTTCCTCGAATTCCGCCGCCGCATCCTTGTAAAATCCCAAGGCCGCCTGCATCTTGCCCGATGAAAAATACATGTTGCCAATATTCCCCAGAATCTTGGCCCGCTCCTCACCTTTGGGCGCCAACTCCAGGGCCTTGTCGAAATTCTTCATCGCCTGTCGCTGGTCCCCTATGTTCTTGTAACAGACAGCTAGAGCATTATATCCAAACGATTCGCCCGGGGTCTCTTCTATGTAACGACTGAACGCATCGATAGCCTCAGCATATTCCTTCTGACGAGCTAGCCGCACGCCCTTAGCCTTCCAGTCCTCAACCGACGAGTCAACGCTTTCAAACGCTATCTTGTCCATGTCAAAAGGAACTCCGGAGCGAGTCACCTTCTTTGAACACCCACCCATTACCAGAACGAGCGCCAGGCACAGTAATGACAAATGGATTGCCGGCATGTTTCGCTCCTGTTTAAAGTGCGCTCTCACTATTCCGGCCACCATTATTGAATCACCTTGTACAGTCATAAACATAACAGTCTGAATGATTAATACATCCCAAAAGATCGCCCTGCTTTTAAATTCTGCGTGTCCCAACGGCTAATGCTATCATTGGAACAGGCCCAAACGGTATGGCAAAATCCTTCGTAACCCTAAACGAACTTAATTAACTACATCACTCTAACAACAAAGACAGGACCGGCGATTCATGGACAAACGACGTTCACAGGCCAATTGTCAGAGACTAATAATAAGTTTAGTGCTTATTTTCAATAAATTAATCACTGTAAATGAGATATTTGTTGGTTTTTTAGACTTATATTTTTGTTTTGATGTATTTATCCTGGTGTGTTAAATGGTTTGTCCATGACTTTTCAGGGATTAGCATGAGAAAAATAACATACAGTCTCTTTCTGGATTATTTCACATATTTGCTGGTTCTGGTAATTGAACGGATCCTTGTCTTTATTCCGGAACCATGGGCGTTTGGTTTTGGTAGATTTCTCGGGCGCCTGGTATGGATGATTTTCAGTGATCGACGTGGCGTGGTCATTGAGAATCTGACTACTGCGTTTGGGAGGGAGAAATCCCCGGCGTGGATCAGAAAGACCGCTTTCAGGAGTTTTGAGCACCTTGGATTGCTGGCGGTCGAGTTTTTCCTGATACGTCACTGGTCTCAGGAGACGATGGACGAGAAGATCGAATTTGCTGGGCATAGCGACTTTAATCTGGCTATGTCACCTGGGCAGCATGGCATCTGTCTGCTGACATCCCATTTTGGATGCTTTGAGGTAAGCGCGGCGTCGGTTAAATTCCTCGGCTTCAGGACGAATCTCATAGCCACGGCCTTCAAGAACCCGTTCCTGACGAAGTATGTGTTCAGTCGTGCCGGCGAGGATAGCGGTGTAACCACTTTCCCGCACAAGGGATCGGTGAAGGAACTCATAGAACGCATCCAGAACGGCGAAATGCTTGCCATGCTCGGGGACCAGCGTGGAGACGCTGAACGTGGCGTATTCGTGGACTTCTTCGGGTCACCCGCCCCGGCAAATGAGATATTTGCAAAATTCGCGCTCGACGGAAACGCGCGTATTCTTCCCATTTGCACTTACCGGACCGCCCCTGGCAGATATAAGACCACTTTCGGGCCGGACATTCCCCTTACCCCAACTGGTGACACAAAGGCCGACCTCATAAAGGTAAGCTCACAATTTCACGAATTGTTTGAGCGGTGGCTTAGAATTGCCCCGGAACAGGGCTTCTGGTTCCAATTGAAGTGGCGCAGAAAAAAACGCAAAAGATAGTGCGGGCACGAAACTCCCCTACCCCTTGGCCGCTTTTTCCAGCATGTAATTCCCACTAGCGGTCGAGGACGTTGCGTATTGCCGTAAGCAGTTTTGACGGCTCGCATGGTTTTGCCAGGAAAGCGGTAGCGCCCATGGACATCATTACGTCACGCTGTTCAGTCCCCGCATAACCGCTTGTAACTATCACAAGTAACTCAGGGTCGAGCTTTTTGAGTTCCTGCAAACATTTGCGACCATCCATTACCGGCATAACAAGGTCGAGCAGCGCTACGGCGATGTTCTGCTTCTCCCTCAAATACACCTTAATGGCTTCTTCCCCGTTCTCAGCGGTCAGCACTTTGTATCCGTAGCCTTCCAGAAGTTCACCGCACCACCGGCGAACGTCATCATCATCATCGACAAGCAGCACTGTCTCTGTACCGCCCTTGCACAAGTCATGTTCGGATTCCTCAATAGGGTCACAGGTCTCATCAACCGCTGGCAGATAAACCCTGAATGTCGTTCCAAGTTCGGGCTCGCTGTAGCATGTTATGTATCCATGATGCTGTTTGACTATTCCGTAAACGGTGGCGAGTCCAAGCCCCGTCCCCTGACCAGGCTTCTTCGTGGTGAAGAATGGCTCGAATATGTGATCGAGCGTATTCTTATCCATGCCTTCGCCCGTGTCCGTCATGGAGAGCATCACGTAAGAGCCCGGTTTAGCCCCGATGTGCCTGTTGCAGTATTCATAACCCAGTTCAACATTTTGGGTCTCTATGGTCAGCGTCCCACCGTCCGGCATCGCGTCACGGGCGTTCACTCCTATGTTCATCAGTATCTGGTTGATCTGCGACGGATCGGCAAGCGTCATCTTCAGCCCCTCATCAAGCTTCAGATCTATCCTTATGGTCTTTGGTATGGTCCTGGACAGAAAAGCCTCGAACTGAAGGGCCTCCTGATTGATGTCCGTCAATGACAGGGTTGGTTCTACCTTCCGGCTGAAGGTCAACAGTCTCTGGACAAGCTCCGCTCCCTTTCTCCCCGCCTCCAGAATCTGTCTGATACGGAAGTATTCAGCATCATCAGCTTTCCTATTCAAGAGCATGGCGTCCGAATAGCCCAGTATAACCTGAAGCAGGTTATTGAAATCATGAGCTATTCCTCCAGCCAGTGTGCCGATTGCTTCCATCTTCTGTGACCAGATGAGCTGGGCGTTGAGCCTGTTGCGTTCTTCCTCCGCCATCTTGCGCTCAATTGCCGCGCTCAGACGGTCCGCATACATGTGCAATAGCGTAAATTGCCATTCCTCCCAGACACGCGGACCTCTCAAAGCGACCAAGCCCACAAATCCCATGAGGTTGTCATACTGGAATAGTGGCACAACGACCAGCGACTTCACACCACGCTCCTCCAGTATATGTTTCTCAGCCTTCCACTCATCCCCCATTTTCTCCACGTCAGGGATGTGTATGTCCTGACCTCTGCTTAGCATGCTCATCATTTGACGCAGCGACTCTATGGGGTAACCCTGTATTGTCGGCGTAGTAACAACTATCGACTCGGAACGCCATTCATGCGTATTCGACATGGTACGGCTTCGATGGTCAAACTGCATGACAAAACACCGGTCCACGTCGCAGAATGACCCGAGCGACTTGAGTGAGTCTCTTACGGCGTTGTCCAGTTCCGAGGCGCTCACACTGATGAACCGACCTGAAATCTCCAGAAGCAGACGTTCCATTTCCTGTCTGCGACGCAACTGGGACCATGTCAACTCGCGTTCTTCTTCACTACTAATGGCGGAAGCGATAATCTGAATGATATGCTTTTCGCTCTCGGTTGGAACAAAGTCACGCTGGAAGACCACACACAAAGCGCCATGAGGCAGCCCCCCACGCAGAACCACCGATCCCATGTAGCTCTGCAATGAATATTTGACCACGTTGGGGTCGGTTCTGGCGTAAATGCTGTTCTGCAGATCACGCTCAACAAGCAATTGTTTGTTATTCCGGATCACATCATGGCAGATGTGTCCTTCAGGAGTTTCCGAGAAGCCCAAGTCCGGTGGAGATTCCCACTGTCCGTTAGCGCAGAGCATTCCACTGTTCAAGCTGCTATACAAGGCGCATGTGGCGCCAAGAAGTTCCCCGCAAAGCGCCGTCAGTCTGTTCACATTTTCCCTGTAGTCCGACCCGAGTGAAAGCAGGCAGTAGTTCAGTTCTTTCAGGCGATGCTGGTGGAGTTTGCGTTCGGTTATATCACGCGACAGGCCTAGCAATCCGATAAGTACGCCGTCCGGTGTGCGAATTCCCCTTATGTTGTTCTCGGCCCAAATCGTAGAGCCGTCCTTTCTGTAATATTCGACCTCCATAATCGTATTGCGGTTGGGGTCATGACCACCCTCGAGTTCCTTCTTCATTTCAGCCGCAAACATGTCTTTAATAGTTTCCATCGATTCCGGAGTCACCTGCTCATTTACCGTCTGAGACTTTCTCTCCTCCGGCGTGAAACCCAGCAATCTTTCTATTGACGGGCTGACATAGGTGGTTTGCAGGTTTAGGTCCATCATCCATACGCAGTCCGCGACCGACTCCGTAATGAACCGGAATTTCTTCTCGCTGTCCTGAAGCGCTTCCAGGGCCTCTTGCCGCTCTGTCTCCAGACGCCTCTCCCGGGTAACATCCCGACCACAACCCACTGTTCCCATCATGTGACCCTGATCGTCCAGGAACGGAGCCTTGTAAACATCCAGGAAAAGGAATTTGCCCCGGACGTTGCCGAATTCATCAAATGTTTTAGGCTGCTTTATGGAATTGATCACCTCATCTGAATTGACGCAGACCTCGCCAAAGGTGAACCATTGCGGATCATCCTGCATTTCTGCGCGGCGCTGCTGAGCATAGTACATGTCTGTCCTGCCGATAGGATCATCAGTGTCCGGGGCGCACAGTAATTTGTCTACCATCGCCCGGTTGACAAAAGTAAATCTGCCTTCCAGGTCTTTTGTCCAGATCAGATCAGGAACATTGTCACAAACCAGCCTCATCAGTGAATATACGGATCTGTAACTGGCCTCACTCTCCCGCAGCGCGCGCTCTGTTTCATACCTGTCTGTGATGTCCTCCACTATGCCAATGCCGCCTGTGACCTGACCCTTGGTGTCAGTAACCGGAGCAAAAACCGCTTTGCCTACGCAAGAGCGAGACGCCGTGACCGACATGTAAGCGCCCTCTCTCGTGGCCATCCGGCCCGACAGACATTCGCGTACAGCGCCTATTATGTTGTCGTCCTTCAGATCGGATAACATTTTCAAACCTATAAGCCTGCCACGAGGAGCGCCTATGATGTTCTCAAAACTCCTGTTACACGCAGTAATCACTCCCTCAGAGTCGAAGTGCAATATCCCTACCGGGGAATGCTCAAAAATCATGCCCAGTTTCTCAGCCTGCTCCACAACCACTCTTCTGTTCAGGAAGTCCGACCGAACATAGAGCTCTATCCAGTAGCACGCAGCCATCCCCGCCAGGATGAACGCCATGAAAAAGAACAGGTTGTTAACCAGAATGAAGGTTGACGTGCCCTTGATGAAGATTGCGGCCACCACATATAGCAGGAAGATCAGCCAGGCAAGCAAAGACGCTGTAAAGAGGTCAAATCTGAGAAACACGAAGTAGAACATGGTGGTCAGGGCTAGCCCCACATAGTAGAGTTCGCTTCCGGGTGGATTGGCCATTACTATCATTGCAAGAATGCCCGCTCCACCAGTAAAACCCACCACTATCAGACCCAATTTAAGGTAATTCCGGAAACCCTCCAGATACGTCAGAAAGAAAACCAGTAGCGCCAACGGGCAGAATATGGCGTAACGGATTGTCCAAGCCTCGTGAACTATGTCCGGAACTATCTGTTTGTCCAAAAAACCGAAAAGGGCGTAGAGAAACGCCGCGAGTATTATGCTAACCCTTATTGAAAAAAGGGACTTACGGCTGTAGTCGTCCTGAAAAGCCTCCTCAAGACCAGCGTCATCAAAACGCATCCTGAAAAAACGCTTCAATTTACCCACTACGCCGTGTGGATACGCGTTAATCCTAGTTCCTGAGTGTTCCTGACTGTCTTGCTGGAGGTCCATCTGATATGACTCCATCAATGAAGGTCGGCAAAATTACGGGTGTGTTGTTGTGGCGCAGCCAGAGTGGCATATACAGTCCAACGCCGCCCACGGAGGACTTTTGACATAAAAGGTCTAGCGTGCCGGGAGCCGGCCAAAATCTGTTATAAGGGCCGCGGATTGCTGTTGTTTCAGTCAGACCCCATCTAATCAGAAAACGTATCCGATTTTACCCCCAAATATCCAGTTTTTTCTGTCAACCGTCACATCAATCGGCAGGTTTATGCTCCCGGTGTTCCATCCAACACTGCGTTCACAATGTATTGCCGTAAACCTTACAAAACCACCGACGCTCAAAGGACCACGAGTCATTGAGTATTCACTGAATCCTTCTGCAAAATAACCCACCCCAATGTTCGTCTGAGGATTGATAAATGGTGTCGAACCTGTCAGACTCACCGTCTCGTTATATGTAAAATCCGCCGGAAGCAAAGGGCTACCGTAAGCCGCTATCTTGAGTCCACTCTGGCAGTCTGTCCGGTTCTCAAGCATCATTCCAGTATAGGGTATGTAAAAATTGGTCCTGAGCGTCTCGCTGTCGGAATTCGGCGTGACAAATCCCCGCTCCTCGTAAGGCGCTCCAAAATCAGCCCCCAGGCTTGTCCACCTGAATCCACCCACTGCGCTCAAATAACGGTTTACCCTGTATGAAGCCGATCCATCAACCTCCCACCAGAACACATCCGGATTCCAGCGCCTGGCAGCCGATTCCGACTGAGGGATTATGTAAGACTGAATTGATTTTGGCTGAAGAGAAAACAGATGCCCGCCCCTCAGCGTTGTTGTAATCTCGCTGGATATCGCCATCGGAAAAGCAATCTCAAGCCATATTCCCTGCAAATCAAAATTGTTAACCGTCGATGATACGCCAATCCCGGGACTGGAACCATTGTTGAACTGAAGCCTTATACCCGCTCCCCGCTCTTTGTAAAGATAACCAATGTAAACTGACGGCTCCACACCCGTCGCAGAGCATGGCTGGGGCGACACGGCGCAATAGTTCATGGGCGGAGGCGGTCCGGGTAGCGGAGGAGGTGGCGCTACCTTGGTTACCGGCCTGTGCGCTATACGCGAACCCGATGGCAATCCTCTCGCCTCTGAAGGTAACACCGGACGACGCTTGAACGCGTAACCAGCCTGAGCGTCCATCGGAAAAGCCTGTTCCGCATCCACCGAGACATCACCCATTGCCAAAATGCCCATCAGAGCAGCCAATAAAAGAACGATCAAGCGCCTCATGACAAACCTCTCAACCAGTCACCAGAATACCTGGACAAATACATTGACGTAACAACATCACACCACTATTAAGTAAAGTATAACATAATATAATATGTTTAGTCTACTGATATTACACGTGTATTATTTTAAGATACATGGAGCGCCTTTTCGCTGGGAACCTTTTATTTCCTTCTTTTTTAAGATCGCTTCTGGCATAGTTAAATCTCAATAGTGTTGGATACCCGCTTAAGGCCTTTGGAGGCCGATAACAGCAAGTATAGACAATTTTTTTGGGGCGCCTGGAATTTCGTGATTTGGACTGTCCGTAGTTGGCACAGGTCAGTTCTATAATTGTTTCATGAGCGATGATTCGACAGCCAGAGAAGGGGAGGACATTTTTATGAGAGCTTTACTGGTATTGATGGCGATTATGTTTTCAGCGTCTTTAGTGGAGGCTGACAAGGTAGTGCGTGACCGTTACGGTAACATAGTAGAGACGTGGCATCGCCGCGGCAATGAGACCGAAGTGCGCGACCGTTACGGCAACCTCGAGGAAACACGGACCAGGCGCGGTAACGAAATCCAGGTTCGTGACCGTTGGGGCAACACGATAGGCACGGAGAAGTATGAAGAATAGACGGGGACAGCCGCCGGCCAGCGCCGTGGGTGGATTGATCGCTTCAGGAGGCGGGTGGTTCATTCTTTTAGCTCCGGCGGCTTTATTCGTCATGGTTTTGACTTTTGGTGGGCCGCAGCCGCACAAAAGCTGTGGAGCGGGAACAAATGGCTCATAGATAATTATCAATTTGATTTTGATCGGGAGGCTAAATGAAACAGCGGTTCTTTTCGCTAATGTTATGTATGGTTATGCTGGCGCCTGCTCCTGCATGGGCTAAATCGCTCACTCGTGAACAGGCTCTCCTCGAAGCCACGGAGAAGGGTAATTTTGCAAGGGTGGAATATGTTCTATCAAGGGGGGCCGATGTCAATGTGAAGGACGCTTTTGGGTGGACTCCGCTGATGAATGTGGCCAGCGCCGGTCGTATGGACATAGCCACATCATTGCTGGCCAACGGGGCGAACCTTGAATTGCGGGACAATGGCGGGACGACAGCGCTTGGACTGGCTGCGGCGAAGGGCCGTGACGATATGGTCACTCTGCTGCTCGAAAGGGGAGCAAACATCAACGCCAAGGACGGCAAGGGACTTGACCCGCTCATGATGGCCGCCAAAGGCGGTTTCCTTGGCCTCACCAAAACGCTTTTAGACAAGGGCGCCAACATCAACCTTAGTGACAACGACGGCAACACGACGCTAATGCTTGCGGCTAAGGGCGCTCACCGTGAAGTCGTGGAGCTTGTGCTGGATCGTGGGGCCAGGATACCGACCATCGGCAAGGATGGGGAAAAGCTCATGGTCGCGGCCGTCCTGGGTGACTTGGATCAAATAAAAAAGCTTGCCGAGGGTGGAGTGGACCTGGACCTGAAGACCACTGGCGGCGGTTCAAGGAATGCGTTGTTTTGGGCGGCGGCTATGGGAAATGACTTCGTGGTGAGCTATTTCCTGGATCGAGAGTCGGAAGCCGAGGCTAAAAACCCGCCAAAGAACCAGTCCTCACAGCCGAAAAAAAAGATACTCGACGACACTATCGTATTTGCATCCGGTAATGGAAAGCTGGATGTTGTCCGACAACTGCTCAATCATCACCGAGACCCCAATTCCAAAGACAGGCAGGGCGCCAGCTCCCTGACATTGGCCGCGGAATATGGTCACGCAGATGTGGTCGAACTGCTGCTGGAAAACGGCGCTGACCGCAATTACAAGAACCCGGAAGGTGATTCCGCCCTGATTATTGCCGTCAAAGAGCGTCACCCTCATGTGGTGGACCTTCTCATAAAGAACTGGGCCGACCTCGAAGCCCGTGACAAGAAGGGCAAGACGCCTCTCGTCCACGCTGTCATGAACAATGATATCGATATAACTCAAAAGCTGCTGGACAAAAAGGTCAAGCTCGACACCAAAGATAACGAGGGCTACGCGGCGTTGCACATAGCGGCAAAACGGGGATACGATCAGCTCGCTCAACTCCTGAGCGATCATGGCGCCGATGTCAACATGAAGATCACCCAGAAGAGCATGACTCCGCTAATGTTCGCCGCCAGGAGTGGACACACCGGGACAGCAAGCATTCTGATCGGGAAAGGCGCCTCTGTTAACGCCGCGGATTCTGAGGGTAAGAATCCGCTGTTACTGGCGTGCGAAGCCGGGCATACCGACACTGTTTCCATGCTTATGGATAATGGGGCTGATTTTAACGCTGAGTCACGCGAAGGCGTCACCCCGCTTATGGCAGCCGCTTTGAAGGGCCAATTGCCGGTCGTCAAACTGCTCATAGAACGAGGAGTTCCATACGACGCCCGTTCCAAGAAACAGGGATTCAGCGCCCTGTGGACCGCCTCCACGAAAGGCAGGACTCAGGTTATTGACTACCTGTGGCAGACCGGCGCTGATGTTAACGTAAAGTCAAAACAGGGCATGTCACCTCTGATGGCCGCTGTCACCAATTCAGAATTCGACGCTGTCAGGATGCTACTCGACAAGGGGGTTGATCAGGACATACAGAACATAAACAGGCAGAATGCGACTGATCTGGCCAAAAAATCCAACAACTTCCACATCCTCTGGCTCATAAACTCGTACAGGAATATTGGAGTCAGAGCCCTCGGAGAAAAGAAAGGCGGCCTTTTCGGGGTCACTGTCCAAGACCTGAATGACGCTTTGGCCAAGTCCTTTGGCAGGGATACAGCCGATGGAGCGCTGGTTTCGGGCGTTTTACCGGGAACTCCGGCAAAAACAGCCGATATAAAGGAAGGTGACATCATACTGAGTGTCAATAATCAGTCTGTCAAGGGGGCCATACCGTTCTCCAACATGGTTGAGGGCCAAAATCCCGGCACAAACATCGATCTGGTTCTATTCCGAAACGGTCAGTTTGTGAACACGTCAGCCACTCTTGCCCAAAAGCCCATGCGTGATTTCTACGAGGCCATGATAAAGTTCGACCCCACCAGTGGCACGGATTACGTCATCTATCCACCCACGAGGAAACCTCTGGATTACAACTACTACCTCTTCCAGGGAAGGGTCTACTCGGAATCGGGACAGGTCACCTTGGTAGAGCGCACTCAGAGCGATTACAATCAGGGCAGATACTGGTCCTTCCTGCTACCCTCAAGCGCCGGCTTCAAGCCACGGGTCAGACAGGAAGTCATGGTCATCGGAAAAATTGTCGATGTGCTCAATGCGGAAACCATAATTCGTAAACCTATTCATATTGTCGTCGTCGAACCTGTGGCCATAGGGGACGCTAACGGAACTCTCGTGTATTCATCACGTTAGTATGACTGGGACATAATCAAACCGCTCGTTTCCCAAAGAGGCGCTTTTAAAGCCCAAACGCTTCAGGCGCCTCCAGCGGAATCAGCTTATTCAATCAGCGCTGTTCTATTCAAATGGGGGATACATGAAAAAACCTCTGGTTGTGTTTGTAGCTTCCCTGCTCTGCTTGTCGACTCAGTCGGTATTTGCAGCGACTGGGGTCAGGGAGTTGGCGCTCTTTGCGGCGACCGGCAGAGGGGATCTGGACAGGGTCGAATTCGTGCTGTCGAGGGGAGCTGATGTTAACGCCAAAGACCCTGATGGAGGCACAGCACTGATAAGCGCAGTTAACCATAAGCGAGTGGACATTGCGGAGCTTCTCGTTAAAAACGGAGCTGACCCTGAACTGGCCGATGCTGAAGGAAACAGGCCACTGGGACTGGCCGCGACTAAAAATCTGCAGGACATGGTCGATATGCTGCTGAAATATGGGGCTGGAATTGACTCGACTGATTCTGACGGCATGACCCCACTGATGTTGGCGGCGAAGGAAGGACACTCGAGCCTTGTAAATTCACTTCTGGAAAAAGGGGCCAAAATTAACCAGGCCGATAAAAAGGGCAATACCCCATTAATGGTGGCGGCCGGCGCAGGAAATCGCCACGCCGTCAACCTTTTTCTCGGAAAAGGCGCATCTATCCCGACAGATAAAAAAGACACTGAAAGTCTTGTCATCGCAGCCATCGAAGGAGACCTGGATCAGATAAAAGCTCTGGTCGAACAGGGAGCGGACTTGAGAGCCATTACAACTGACTCCATTTCAGGCAAGGCCATGTTCTATGCCGCAGCCATGGGGAATTACGACGTAGTGAGCTATTTCATGGAAAAAAATGCCCAGAGTAAAGAATCCGTTAAAAATGCTTCCCCAGGATCTAAAAAGATTAAAGACAAAGCTATAGTAGCAGCGGCGGCCAATGGCAAATCCGAGGTGCTCAAGCTTCTGCTGGATAATAGTTACGATCCGGACTCGCAGGATTCCAGCGGTTCCTCTGCCCTGATGAAGGCGGCTGAGTCCGCTAACGCTGATGCGCTAGAATTGCTGATCGATAGAGGCGCAGACCTGAATGCCAAAAACTCCTCAGGAGATTCAGCTCTACTGCTTGCCGTCAGGAAGAGGCGCCCTTCCGCCGTAGCAGTCCTGCTCGCAAAAGGGGCAAACGTGGAAGTTAGGGACCAAAAAGGCAAAACGCCACTCTACCATGCTGTAGCCATCAATGATCAAGAAATCGCCACTGTTCTTCTGGACAAAAAAGCAAAAACCGGTTCCAGGGACAATGATGGCTGGTCCGTTTTGCACATTGCAGCTCGGGACGGTCATGACAAACTGGTTCAACTCCTTTGCAAGCGCGGCGCTGATGTAAATTTGAAGGCGTCAAAGGCGGCAAAGTCTCCCCTGATGATGGCGTCGCACACGGGTCAGGCTGGCGCCGCTCAAATACTCATCGCTGCGGGGGCCGAAGTCAACGCTGTTGATTTTGAGGGAAGCAATGCGCTTTTCCTGGCATCCGAGGCGGGACATTCTGGAACTGTTGAGACACTGCTTGACAACGGGGCCGACTACACGGCTGAATCAAAGGCGGGAGTGACTGCGATGATGGCGGCGGCTTTTCAGGGTCATCTGCATATTATCAGGCTTTTTGCCGAACGTGGTTTTCCTATGGACGCCAGATCCAGGGCGCTAGGGATAAGCCCCATGTGGACCGCAGCCATGAGCGGAAAGAATCCTGTTGTCGAATTCCTGCTGGATAAAGGAGCAAACATAAATGTCACAACCAGGAACGGTGTGTCAGCGCTCTCAGCGGCCGTAGAAAACGGGCATTTCGAGACCGTGAGATTGCTACTGGAAAAAGGTGTTGATCAGGAACTTCGAAGCGTCTCACGTCTGACCGCGCTCGACGTTGCCAAAAGGTCAGGTCAGTTCCAGCTGGTGTGGCTTATCAACACATTTAATAGCTCTGGATCAAGGCCAGGAGTTGAGCGCAAGTCTGGATACCTCGGAGTTGATGTCCAGAGCCTCACCCCGGAACTTGCAAAATCTTTCGGTAGACAATCCTCTGATGGTGTCCTGGTCACCCACGTTGTTCACAATTCATCAGCAGCCTCAGCCGACATCAGGCAAAGCGACATCATACTCAGTGTCAATGGTAGACCGATAAAGGGCGCAACCCAGTTCGCAGCCATAATAGAGAAGCAACAACCAGGCATGACCGTAAATATCGCCTTGCTGGGAAACTCCAAAATAAGAGATGTTTCTGCCGTTATAGAGGAGAGGCCTGTTAGGGATTTTTACGAGGCTGTATTGAAATACAACCCGAAGGCCGGGACCGAATACGTGTCCATTGCGCCTTCCAGACCGCCAACAGATCCAAATTATTACCTGTTCCACGGCAAGGTTCGTTCGTCCAACGCATCCTATGTCCTTGTGGAAAGGTCCACAGGAAATACAAGGCTCGGCAAATACTGGGCATTCGAGTTGCCCCCTAAATCAGGACCGGCGCCGACATACAACACTGATGTAATGGTCATAGGCGCAATAATGGGAATCAACGATGGTCATAGCGTCAGCGTGATACCAACGCCTTATGTGGTAGTAAAGCCCGTAGCGGTTTCCAATTCCAGCGGAAAGCTCCTTCTGACCGGGAGGTAATTGCCCGGACTGGACAGTGACTTCCGGAAACGCAACCGCACGATTTTACAATGACTTCAAACACTTTTAAGAATGATTCGATGGGGGTACGACTTGAAGACCGCATTCCTGATCTTACTTTTTATAATCGGCGTCATTGGATTAGCCCATGGATTGTCTCCGGACTGCTATACATTGTCCGATGACACCTTGCTTGCAGACTCCTATCAAACTCTGGAAGTGATTATCTCCATGATAGGCAACAAAGAAGCCTCCGGACTGGCTAAACTCACACACGAAGGCAAAGCCTGCTTCCTGAAACAGAAGGATCTGGTTTATCTTATGGAAACAGGACCGTGGCACATCAGATGGTTGCAAAAGCTTGGATTGCGCCAGTATGTTGAGGTGCGTTTACCCAATGACCCTAAGACATGGCTCGTGAGGAGCGACCGACTGATTCAATGCGAGCCTCCAATCAGAGTTACCTCTCCTCCTCCAGTTCCGGCCAAGTCCACAACCGTCACTGCTGATCCGCCCGAAACATGGGCGTCCGTGACATCAAATGCCGATGAACTGGGCATACTCAGGTTCCTTGCCCAGCTTTACAATCCCGACAACAACGACGCTTCAGGATCTCCCCCACTCGTTAGCTTCAGCAGGGCTGGCAGGGCTAACCTCGTAAAGCTGCTGCTTCAAAACAAGGCTGATCCCAACATACTGGACTCATCAGGTTACACTCCACTGATGGCGGCCGCCTCTTCAGGCCATAACGATGTCGTAATGATGCTCATTGAATGCGGTGTAGAGATTGACAGGAAGATGCCGGGAACGATGGCAACTGCATTATCGCTGGCTGTTAAAAATAAACATCTGAAAACCGCAAGAATACTGCTGGACGCAAAGGCCCGGGTAGACATTCAGGATTACAATGGCGATTCCCCTTTAATGATCGCGTCTGAAACCGGGAATCTGGAGATGACCCGCCTGCTGGTCGATCAGGGCGCCGACATCGCTTTGAAGAACTCCAAGGGTTTCAACCCTATGATGATAGCAGCCGGAACTGGAGCCTCAGAAATTGCAAAATTTCTCATCAAAAAGGGAGCCGATGTCAATTCCACGGACTTTTACGACGGTCTAAATTCGCTCATGCTTGCTGCCCGAGACCATCATACCAATTTGATCAGAATCCTCCTGGAAAATGGAGCTAACGCAAATAGCGCCAATAAAAACGGAGAGACACCACTGATGTACGCCTGCGCAAATGCCGGCGACATTGGAACTATCGAATTGCTGCTGGATCATAAGGCTGATGTCAACATGAAGACGGTTACCGGCCAGGACACTGCGCTGATGCAGGCTTCCACATTGCCGAACGATACGGTCATCAACCTGCTTGTTTCACGTGGCGCAGATGTCAACGCGAAAAACAGATCAGGAAACTCCCCACTGATGTTTGCCGTCCTAAACAATCATCTCAGGAACGTTGAAAGCCTTATCAAACTCAAAGCTGACGTAAACAACCTTAATTCTTTAGGAAACAGCCCACTACAAAAAGCCGTGACAGATAACCGGATCGAACTGGCCAGGTTGTTGATCAGCAACGGCGCTGATGTAAATCTGAAACAGCAAAACCACAAGACTCTATTGATGAGCGCCGCCCAAAACAACTTCAATGAAATGGTGTTACTTTTGCTCCAAAACAATGCATCGGTGGAAACAAAGGACAATCAGGGTAAGAATGCTCTTTATTACGCAGTCAAATCCAACAACACTGAAACTGCAGGACTGCTCCTGGAAAAAAAAGCAAATATCGACATCAGACCTTCAGATGGATCCACGATCCTCATAACCGCCATAGAAAAACAGAATCCGGAGATGATCAGACTACTTCTCTCCCATCAGGCCAATGTCAACCTGGCAGGCAAAAACGACGACACTCCATTAATGGCCGCAGCCAAACTCAACGACAATGAAACCATAAAACTCCTGCTCTCAAAGAATGTTCAAATAAATATCAGGAATAAACATGGTCTTTCAGCTCTGACTTTTGCAGCCAGGAACGCCAATCGTGAAATGATGAAATCACTTATCGACAGAGGAGCCGACACTACCCTTATTGACAACAGCCCACCTATACGGCAGAGCATGAATACAAAACAGTTATAGACTCAGATGGGGCGCAAGGGTCTTTTCTATCCCCAGATGTTTTCAGGAAAAATGTTAATACTGGGGAAAAAGCCCTTGCGGCCTCATGATAGCTCCCATGCCATCCAGTTCCAGTTAACAACAGACGTCCAGCGCTTCCAGGTTCAACATGAGCCTTTTGAAACATTTGGAAAGATTTTTCGCTTTTCTGATCCAATAAGGTTGCCGGCCCTACCACACCTTGGGCGCAAACCCCTGTGGATTCTGTACATCCATCAACTCATCGCCAACAGCCAGGACCAGGACACCTTTGCTGGTGGCAAAATTGACTACACTGGTGTCAACATTCACTGACGCTACCGAGCCAATGATTTTTCTGTCCCTGTATTCCGGAAAATATTCCCGAGCCAAAGATATTGTCGCTATAAGGTCTGTGACGTCCTGGACTCTGAGTTTGCTTTTAGTTTCATTGATCATAACGTAGTCGCCGCATTTGGCCACTACATCAAACTCACGAATAACCTGCGGGTCAGACACCCATTCTTTCTTGATACGCTCATTGGCATAGCACTGCGTTTCCTCGTCTAGTCCCAAAGCCAGTTTCATTACCCTGCACATACTCGGGGCCACCAGGTCCTCTATAAGACGGCCCTGCCTATTGGCTATCTCCCCTAGACGACGATTGAATTCACGGCTCTCACGTTTGCTGTCGTCCCTGAACTGGCGCATCTCTTCCTTGAAGTCCTTCATCTCGTCTTTGAACTCACTCATCTCATCTTTGAACTCGCTCATTTCGTCCTTGAAGTCGCTCATCTCGTCCTTGAAGTGTCGCATCTCGTCTCGGAAAAGGCGGTTCTCCTCTTTGAACTCTGCCATTTCAGCGGATGTTCTCTCCACCTGAAGGGATGTCCGCGCCACTATCTCCTTCAACTCTTCCATCGATATTTCAAGGCGTTCAACTCGTGATTCCATGGATCGACTACCCATCTTTTATTGCCCCCCAGATTCCTATGAATACTACTTTAGAAGTAACATCATCCTACAGTTTGTTCCCAATGATGTCAAAAGGCTCCTCTGAAAGACTCTCAACAGTCATGTAAGAGGTCCTTTGGTCCATGTCTATGCGTAAAGGTACGACGATGTGATCGACACGGAATGAGTAAGAGCACAATACCAGTATGAAAAAGTATGGTATCGACTTGCCTGAGATGCTTATGTGTTTCCCGGTCCAACATTCAGTTTTGAGGACACCCGCTTTGGAACCCATGCGACAAATGAATCAATGCATGCTTTACCCCATGGATCGTAATCACGTCACTGCTCATAACCGGATTCATACTCAAGATCATCCAGCAGTTGCGAACATCGTTTCAGGCGCTGCAACATCTCATGGCGTTCAAACATGTAATTCAAAAGCCCGTCATCCGACTCGCCCAACGATTTCAGGAGATGGCTATCCTCACCAACAGCCGCCTGATCTTCGGCAAATCCGGATTCCGGTCTGGAAAATCCGGTGAGCATCGTCGTTATGGTCCGCAGAGCTTCATCCCTCTTGGTTTCGATAAGCTCGTCCAGAAAATGATCCGCCGATTCCAAACCCTCAATTGATCTATCCATGACAAATCTCTCCTCTCTGACTAATCACGTCTTTTGAAAGCAGGCTTTTTGTCCGCACCATATTCTCTGAAGCCTACGATTCATTTATGATGACAGGGTCAGCACAGGGTCAGTAAAAAAAACTACCGACCCTGTTAAATATTTGATTTGGTTACATAAAGAACAACAGGGCCGGTAAGACAGTTAAATTCGCTGTTTTTCTCCGGACCGGCCAACTCTCCTAAGCCCTGAAAACGGTTCTGAGTTCCACAGGGGCCTGTTAACATTCATAAATTGACTCTTTTGCGCGGTCATGAACCCTCCATGTATAACGTCTAGACCATATAATTAGGTGATATCATACCTTTACCTGCTAGAGCATTATCTCTC
>CAZIVV010000086.1:0-1873 GCA_964542775.1 uncultured Desulfomonile sp. | reverse complement strand
ATCTCGGTTACATTTACAAGCAACGCTTCTACTCCCGGAACCCTCTTAACGCCATCCCTCACCGCTTCGGCCACCGCCTCTGTGTGTCCATAGGAACTGTGATACGCAATAGCAACTTTGGTCATAAAAATTTCTCCTTCTGCCAGTAAAAAATCCTAATAATAATAAGGTAACCATTTGAAAGTTCTTTTAAATTAACTTCCACCCGATTCATTTTCAACCCGTCAAAATGAAACATTTCCGGGCTATTTTGTCAATATTTTCAGGAAATGTTATTTGTCAGTCTCAAAACTCACGAACTCATCATCAGTGAATTTGATTGAGTTCAGTGACTGCCGACAATCATCAGGATATCCTTAGATTCCTATCCGCATCCCTTCCCACTTTTTTAGACGCGAAGGCAAGTTCAGGATAATTGGCAACATCGAAAAAATCAGGACTTCGCAGGTGATCATCACTCTGAAAGGCTATGCCCAATTAGATTCTTCGATTAATTGGGCGATGTTTTTTCGGTGTGGCCATTTTGACGTAAACATAGAACTAGCTTGCCCAGAGGAGCCGATGCCGCACCTTCCACGTCCAGAATAGCTTGACCATATTTGGTGTCCAGTCGTTCAAAAGTATCTTCGCTTCGAAAATCGCGAGTTCCCACATATTCTGAGACTGAGACTACTTTGCCAAAACCGATTGGACGCATCGTCTCGGAATCCTGGACGACAAAGACATCGCCAACACGTACGTGGTCGAGCCAGAAGCTTTCAACAAAAAGGCGAATCTGTTTTTCAGGTTTGCCCATGATGATTCGGCGATAGTCCTGTGGGGTTAGTTGCTCACCGATGCGCACGTCGAATTTGTACAAGCGCCCTTGAATTGGAGATCGCAGGGTCAGGGTTTCCAGTTCGCGCTTTCTCTGCTCTACTTCCGCTTGAGCTGTTGCGATTTGTCTGCGGAGAAGAACCGCTTCCAAGGATTTCTGGCTGTATTCAATTATGGCTTGGGACTTTGCCGTTGCAATTTGCTTTCGAACAAGTTCCGCCTCCAGGACTTTCTGGGTGTATTCCAAATCAGCCACAACCCCAATTCGGGACAAAGGTTCTTTTCTCTTTAATTCATCAAGGATTCGATCCAGTTTAACTTCCAGTTCTCTCACTCTCAAAACTGCAACCTGAAGAGCTTGCTGTTCTCCAGATCCTTCCCTGTATAAAGGCATTTTTCTTTCTAGCTCATCAAGAACGAGATCGAGGCGTCCTTCCAGTTCCTTTACTCTTGATGTGGCGACTTCGAGCGCCTGTCGTTCGACTTCCTGTTCGAGTTGACATAGAACCTGCCCAGCTGAGATTTCTTGCCCTTCCTTGACAAAAATCCGCTCAACTCGACGGGCTTGTTGCGGACCAACAAACACCTCGCGGTCTAGCGGCTCCACGAGTCCGTACAGACGCACTGGAGCAGTTTCCAGCGACGGCGTTCGACTTGGCGCCGGTGGAGTGGAAGCTTTTAGCAATGATGTTTGAATGTAGTAAATACCGATCCCCACAACAAGTAGAAGTATAAAAACCGAAATATTGCGAACCTTTTTCATTCGACTGTTTTTCCCTCAACATAGCGCTCAACAGTGTCAGACACAATGCCCCCATTCTCGACCTTGATCAAACGGTCAGCGTAAGGGAAAACGCGAGCGTCATGCGAAACTACAACCACGACCCTGCCTTCCTCAAGAGCAATTCGCTTCAGGATGGCCATGACCGACTGTCCACTTTTTGCGTCCAACGCCGACGTAGGCTCGTCGCAAAGAACAATGGCAGGATTCTTGATTAAGGCTCGGGCAATTGAAGCCCGCTGCTTCATACCCCCTGAGAGAAGCCTAGGTTGCAAG